>JBEBCR010000287.1:0-9417 GCA_041157565.1 Planctomycetota bacterium
AGCCAGCCGGCGACCAGCGAGCCCAACAGCCAGCTGTACTTGTTCACCTTCAGCTCGGGCATTCCCGACACCTTGGCCAGCTGCGGGTGGTCGGCTTCGAAGCGCAGTCGCGCGGCGGCCACGAGCTCCTCGTCGTGCTCGGGCAGCGGCGACCGTCCTTCCTTCCAGAGGGCCTCCAACTGCTGGTCGCCCAGATCTTCGTCGAAGTCGAAGACGAGCACGGCTGGCGAACGCGCGTACCCGCGCAGGATCAGGCGCCTGTCCAGTTCGTCCTGCGGATCCAAGGCCGCCCGGTCCTCGACCAGGTCCTTGGACGCTCGGCGGGCTTGCGCCGCCAAGGACTGGCCGTTGACGCCGATCGTGGCCACGTAGGAGACCAAGCCCAGCACGATCGACAGCGCCGCGGGCAGCACCACGCCCAAGCCCATCTGCAGCAGGCGTTGCCGGGGCGACGGGGCGTGCTGTCCCTCCAGCGCCGCGCCAAGCCGTTGGCAGGCGGACCTCAGCGCGGATGGCGACGTCTGCGGCTGGAGCAAGGCGCGCACGGGCGCCTCGGCGTGGCCAGGCAGGTCGACCGGCAATTCGGCCTTGGGCTCGTCGGCGAGCAGGATCGTGCGCAGGGAGGCGGACAGGTCGTCCTGCGCCGCGATGGTCGGGACGTGGGGCGGCCGCGCGGGCGCGAAGAGCTCCTCGATCACGCGCACGTTGCCGCGCCGGTCGATCCAGGCTTCGCGGCCCGCGAGGTCCGGGCGTTCGTGCGCGGCGCTCGCGGCCTGCACCTCCTCGGCCAACTGCAAGGCGAGCCGCGAACGCGCGGGCCATTCGAGCTGGCGCAGCCAATCGACGCAGGCGGGCGCGGAGGCGCCGCCCGGGGCTTCCCACGCCTGCCAGCGCGCGCCTTCGTGCGTGAAGGCCTCGATCCAGCGCAGTTGGGCCGGACGCGCCGAGTTGCGCCGTTCCTCGGCGACGTGGTCGGCGCGCACCAGCCAGACCTCGCGATCCAGCTCCTCGTCGCGGCCCGCCAGCACGTGCGCGCGGCCCTCGAGCGCGCCATCCACGAGGTAGCGTCCGATGCGATCCTGTGGAGCGGCGACCAGCGCGGACCTCGGCGGCGCGAGCTCCGCGCGGCGCGATTGCGCCAAGCGCAGCTGCGTGGTGCGCGTGCGCGACCAGCGCTCGTGCAGTCCGCGCCAGCCGTTGTGCGCGCGCGCGGGGGCGAAGACGGCGATCCACCACGACAGGTGCAGCAAGGAACCCAGCGCGACCGCCCAGCCGCCGGGTTGCATGGCGAGCTGCAACCCGAGCTCCGCCAGGTGCGGCGGCGCGAACAACCACGCCGCGCGCAGCAGCGCCCCGCGGTAGCTGGGCTGGCCGCTGGCGACGGACACCACGCGCGAGCCCACGACCCAGCGTCCCAGCGTCAGGCCGCCGGCGCCTTCGAGGGCGCCGTAGTAGACCAGCGCCGGGCCCACGTCCCAGAAGGCCTCGAGGGCGGCGAGCACGGACGGATCCAGCGCGCCTTGGTCGAGTCCGATGATCGGCAGCATGGCCATGGCCGGCCGACCCAGCGCCGCTTGCAGGCCGACGAGCACGGCCATGTCGACGAGGTACGCGCCGAACCTGCCGGCGAGGTGCTCGGGCGGGGACGTGCGCTCGATGAACGGTTCCAGCGCCCTGCGGAACGCGGCGAGGTCCTTGTGGCGCTTGGCTGGATCGCGCGACAAGGCCTTGAGCACCACCTTGTCGAGGGCGTGCGGCACGCCTGAGCGGATCGTGCTGGGCGCGGGCGGGTCCTCGGTCAGGATGCGGGCCAGCACTTCGCCGACGTTCGCGCCGGCGTGCGGCGGTCGCCCGACGAGCAGCGCGTACAACAGCGCGCCGACGGAGTACTGGTCGCCGCGCTCGTCCACGGCGCGGCCGCGCACCTGCTCGGGAGCGGCGTAGAGCGGCGAGCCGATGAACTGCCCGGTCTGCGTCAGGTTGACGTCGCGCTCGACGGCGCGCGACAAGCCGAAGTCGCCGAGCTTGACGTGTCCGGCCGCGTCGACGAAGCAGTTGCCCGGCTTGATGTCCCGGTGCAGCACGCCTTGCGCGTGGGCCGCCGCCAGTCCATCGACGACGTCGAGGGTCCAGCGCACCGCCTGGTCGATGGAGATGTCGACGCCGCCGGCGAGCTTGTGCTGCAGCGTGCCGCCCTCGACGAGCTCCATGCTGATCGCCGGCGCGCCTTCGAAGCGGTGCGCGCCGTAGACGAACACGCAGCGCGAGTCGCCGATGCCGGCGGCGAGCCGCGCCTCGCGGCGGAAGCGCCGGAAGGCCTCGTCGTTGAAGGCCAGCTCCTCCGCCAGGACCTTCAGCGCGACGCGCCGGCCCGACTCGAGTTCGATCGCCTCGTACACGACGCCCATGCCGCCGCGTCCGAGCTCGCGCTCGAGGCGGAAGCCATCGCTCTCGCGCGGCAGGTCGGGGGCGGTCGGGTCGGCCATCCGAGCGGGATCTTAGCGTCCCGGACGAGCAAGTCCGGAGCCCACGACGGCCCGTCCCGCCGCCTGCCGGCCGTCGCGCCGCGGAAAGCCGCGAATCCCGACGAGTCGTGCGCGTATGGGCCGGCGCCTGGCAAAGTGATATCATTCCGATGTCACCAGGCGCCAAGGCCCGTACCCGTCTCGTCCACATGGAACTACGCACCCCCTCGGTCGAACGTCCCTTCCGTCCCGTCTCGGGAGCCGCCATGCTCGCCGTCGTGCTGCTGCTCGCGGGCGTGGTCGTGCTGCTGCTCGTCGTCGCGGCCCAGCTGCCCGCCGGGCGCATCGAAGCCAAGGCCTGCGCCGTCTCCGCGCTGCCCGTGGCCCTCTTGTTCTTCACCCTGCTCGGCGGCTTCTTCGTCGTGGAGCCCAACCTCGGCCGCGCCCTGGTGCTCTTCGGCAACTACCGCGGCACGGTGCGCGCGCCCGGCTTCCACTGGACCAACCCGTTCACCAGCAAGAAGAAGGTCTCGCTGCGCGCCCACAACCTCGACGGCAAGACGCTCAAGGTGAACGACCTGCTGGGCAATCCGATCGAGATCGCCGCCATCGTGGTGTGGCAGGTGCGCGACTCGGCGCGCGCGCTGTTCGACGTCGAGAACCACGAGCAGTTCGTGGCCACGCAGGCTGAATCGGCGCTGCGCATGGTGGCGAGCCGGCATCCCTACGACGACGGCCAGACGAGCGAGGTGGGCACGACGCTGCGCGGCAGCGCCGACGAAGTGGCGCAGGAACTGGCCGAGGAGCTGCGCTCGCGCCTCGAGCTCGCGGGCGTCGAAGTGCTCGAGGCGCGCCTGTCGCACCTCGCCTACAGCGCCGAGATCGCCGCGGCCATGCTGCAGCGCCAGCAGGCGGGCGCGATCATCGCCGCGCGCCAGATGATCGTCGAAGGCGCGGTAGGCATGGTCGAGCAGGCCCTGCACCGCCTCGACCAGAAGGGCGTGGTGCAGCTCGATCCCGAGCGCCGCGCCGCCATGGTGGGCAACCTACTCGTCGTGCTGTGCGGCCAGGCGAACGCCACGCCCGTGGTGAACGCCGGCACGCTCTACAACTGAACCCGCGGGCGAAGGAACCTCCGGAGCACGCATGGCGCCCCGCGCGGAAGGCGATCACGACAAGGACGTCGAGGAGCGCAAGGCGCTGCTCCTGCGCATCCCGCCGGCCCTGCACGCCGACCTGCGGCGCTGGGCCGACGCGGAACTGCGCTCGCTGAACGCGCACATCGAGTACCTGCTGCGCGAAGCGGTGCAGCGGCGCAGGAAGGGCAAGTGACGGCGCGCCCCCGCGGATCCGGCCGCGCGGTTCACCAGTAGCGTTCGAAGTGCAGCGTGCCCGCCGCCCTGGCGGCGTCGAGCGCGAAGCCGCGCGGCACGAGCAGGTCGCGCGTCTCGTCGATCATCGCCGGGTTCCCGCACAAGAGCACGTGGCAGCGCGCCGGGTCCAGCGGCCACTCGACGAGCTCGCTCCAGCGCTCGAGCGCCACCTGCACCCGGCCGCGCAGTCCGCGCCAATCCTCGCCGGCGCGCGAGCACAGCGGCAGGTACGCGCATTCGGCCGCGCGCAGTTCCGCGTCGTAGCACAGGTCGGACGGCTCGCGCGCGCCGTGGACGATGGCCACGGGTCGGCGGTCGCCGCCGTGGCGCAGGTGGCGCAGCATCGACACGAAGGGCGCGATGCCCGTGCCGGTGGCGACCATGGCGAGCGGCGCCTCGCGCGGGATGCGCTCGAGGGTGAAGTGGCCCTTGGGCGCGTCGTCGCACCACAGGCGGTCGCCAGGGCGCAGTTCGAACAGGCGCGGCGTCAGTTGGCCGGCGTCGACCTTCGCCAGGCACAGCTCCCAGTGCTCGTCCTCGTGCGGCGCGCTCGCCAGCGAGTAGCTGCGCTTGACGAGGCGCGCGCGTCCGTCCGGCGTGGTGGCGCCATCGGGGCGCGGCAGTCCGAGCTGCACGAACTGGCCGGCGACGAAAGGCCGCACGCCCTCCGCGTCGGGCCGCACGCGCACGACCATGCAGCGCGCGTTGGCGTCGCGGCGCTCGACGAGCGTGGCGTTGGTCCATTCGACGGGCGTCATCGCGCAGAGGGTACACGACCGGCCCGCGCCCGCGATGCGCGCGCGCGTCCCCGGGCGTAGGATGTCGACCCATGCCCGCGCCGCTTCCGAGGCTGCCCATCGACGAGGCGCTGCCCGCCTTGCTGGACGGGTTGCGCCGCCACGCCTGCGTCGTGCTGCGCGCGCCCACCGGGGCCGGCAAGACGACGCGCGTGCCCGTCGCCATCCTCGACGCGGGGCTGGCCGGCGCGGGCCAGGTCGTCATGCTCGAGCCGCGGCGCGTGGCGGCCCGCGCCGCCGCGCGCCGCATGGCCGAGGAGCGCGGCGTCGAGCTTGGCGGCGAGGTCGGCTACGCGGTGCGCATGGACCGCAAGGCCTCGGCGCGCACGCGCGTGCTGGTCGTGACCGAGGGCCTGCTCGTGCGGCGCCTGCAGGAGGATCCGTTCCTCGAGGGCGTGTCCGTGGTCGTGTTCGACGAGTTCCACGAGCGCAACCTCGACACGGACTTGGCGCTGGCGATGGTGCGGCGCATCCAGGTCGACGCGCGAGCCGACCTGAAGGTCGTCGTCATGTCGGCCACGCTGCAGCCCGGGCGACTGGCCGAGTGGCTGGGCGACGCGGTCGTCGTCGAGAGCGAGGGGCGCGCCTTCCCGGTGGAGATCGAGCACGTGGCGCGCGACGAGGAAGGGCCCATCCACGCGCAGGTCGTCCAGGGCGTCGCCAAGGCGCTCGAGCGCACCACTGGCGACGTGCTGGCCTTCCTGCCGGGCGTGGGCGAGATCCAGCGCGCCAAGGGCGAGCTGCAGGAGGGCGCTCGTCGGCGGGGGATCCTCGTCTGCGAGCTGTACGGCGACCTCGCGCCCGAGGACCAGGACCGCGCGCTCAGGAAGCAGGCGCAGCGTCGCGTCGTGCTGGCCACGAACGTGGCGGAGACATCCGTGACCGTCGACGGCGTGACGGCGGTGGTCGATTCGGGCTGGGCGAGGGTGTCGCGCTTCGATCCGGGCGTGGGCCTCGATCGCCTGGAGCTCGAGCGCATCTCGCGCGCCTCGGCCGACCAGCGCGCGGGTCGCGCCGGCCGCGTGGCGCCCGGCTGGTGCCTGCGCCTGTGGAGCGCGGGCATGCAGCGCTCGCTCGACGAGGAGACGCAGCCCGAGATCCGCCGCGTCGACCTGGCCGGACCCGCGCTGCAGCTCCTGGACTTCGGCGAGCGCGACCTGCGCGCCTTCCCGTGGTACGAGCGGCCGCAGGAGGCCTCGCTGGCGGCGGCGCTGGCGCTGCTGTCGAAGCTGCGCATCCTCGAGGAGGGCGCGTTGACGCGCCTCGGCCGCGACCTCGCGCGCCTCGCGGCCCATCCGCGCCTCGCGCGCCTGGTGCACGAGGGCGCGCGGCGCGGCGTGGCGCGCGAGGCCTGCGTGGCGGCGGCGTTGTTGTCGGAGCGCGACCCGTTCCCGCGCTCCAACCTGCGCGCGCGCACCAGCGACTCCGACGTGCTCGATCGCGTGCGCGCGCTGCTGTCGTGGGAGGAGGGACGCGGCGCGGGCTGGCTCGGCGAGCCTCACCGCGGCGGGGCGCACGCGGTGCTGCGGGCGGCGGAGCTCCTGGAGCGGGATCTGTCGCGCCTGTCGCCCGCCGTCGAGGAGGACGACGACTCGCTCGAGGAGGCCTTCGGCCGTTCGCTGCTCGCCGCGTGGCCGGATCGGCTGGCGGCGCGGCGCGAGGCCGGCTCGCGCCGCGGCGTGGCGGCGGGGGGGCGCGGAGTCGCGCTGGCCGAGGAATCGGGTGTCGTCGACGCCGAACTCTTCGTGTGCGTGGACGTCGACGCGGGCCGCCGCGGCGAGCGCGCCGAGGCGCTGGTGCGCCAGGCCTCGCGCGTGGAGCGCGAGTGGCTCGATCCCGGGCTGATCGTGGTCGAGGACGTCGGAGGATGGGACGACGCGGCCGGTCGCGTCGTGGCGCTGCGCCGCACGCGCTTCCTCGACCTGGTGCTCGAGGAGGTGCAGACGGGCGTGCCGGACCAGGCCGCTTGCGCGCAGGCCTTGGCGCAGGCCGCGCGGCGCGACCCGGCGCGGGTGCTGCCACTGGCGGACGAGGACGTGGTGCAGCTGCGCGCGCGCGTCGCCTGCCTGCGCGAACTGCTGCCGGAGCTCGAGCTGCCGCTCTTCGACGAGGAGCGCATCCTCTCCGAGGTCGAGGCGTTCGCGTGGGGCGCGCGCAGCATCGACGAACTCAAGAAGCGCGACCTCGCCGCGCACTTGAAGTCGACGCTCTCGCCAGCGCAACAGCGCGCGCTCGAGGTCGAGGCGCCGGAGCGCATCGAGATCCCCAGCGGCTCGCGCATCCGCCTGCAGTGGGAACCCGGGCGCCCACCGGTCCTGGCGGCGCGCATCCAGGAGCTCTTCGGCCTCAGGGAGACGCCGCGCGTGGCGCGCGGGCGCGCCAAGGTGCTGGTGCACCTCCTGGCGCCGAACTACAGGCCGCAGCAGGTCACCGACGACCTCGCGAGCTTCTGGTCCAACGCCTACCACGAGGTCAAGAAGGAGCTCAAGCGGCGCTACCCCAAGCACGCCTGGCCCGACGATCCGACGACGGCGCCGCCGCAGCGCAAGGGACCGTCGGAGAAGCGCTGAAGCGCGCCGACGTCAGCGCGAGAGCGTCCTCGACAACCACGCGGCCGCGTCGAGCGCCACCCGCTCGTCGATCGAGTGGCCGAGGTCGTGCTCGCGCCACTCCACCGCCAGGCCGGCGCGCGCCAGCCTATCGCGCAAGGCGAGCCCGTGGCCGAAGGCGACCACCTCGTCGCGTCGCCCGTGCGCCACGAAGGCCGGCAACGCGCGGTTGGCCGCGTGCACCTCGGCCTCGAAGGGCGCGTTGGTCGCCATGAAGGTCGACAGGGCCATCACGCCGCCGAGCGGCAGCGATTGCCGCGGCGCGAACCACGCCGCGAGCGCGCCGCCCTGGCTGAAGCCTCCGACGACCATGCGGTTGGCGGGGATGCCCGCCTTCGCCTCGCGCTCGAGCAGTCCGCGCAGCCACAGTTCGGCCTGCGCCACGCCGGCGGGGTCCGAGGCGTGGGTGCGCAGGATGTCGGCCGGCCCGACGTCGAACCAGGCGCGCAGCGGCATGCCGCCGGCGATGCCGACCGGTCGACGAGGCGCCGTCGGCAGGACGACGCGCGCGCCCGGCAGCGCCGCGAGCAGGGCCGCGCCCAGCGGCTCGAGGTCGGCTCCGTCGGCGCCGAGTCCGTGCAGCAGCACGACCAGCGCGTCGGCGCGCCCCTCTCCCTGCAGCACGAGCTCGTCGAGGTCCTTCACGGCGCGCATGGTAGCTACCATGGTCGCGTCGCGCATGAAGTCCATCCTCCACGCCTGCCTCGCCGCCGCCATCTCCGTCGCCTGCCTCGTCGCGCCGGCCGGGGCGCAGAAGACGATCTTCGATCCCGCGCGCGACCTCGACGGCTTCCGCCAGCGCGCGGAGGGGCCGTGGGCCGACGCGTACGCGCTCGAGGTCTACGCCGGGCTCGCGGGGGCGGAGCTGAACGCGACGCTGCTCGAGGACGTGCGCAAGCGCTGGCTCGAGGAGCGCGCCAAGGTCGACGCCATCGTCGCCGGCGACGCGTGGAGCGCGGGCGCGTGGATGATCGGGAAGCGCGTCGCGCGCCATCCCGCGCTGAAGCGGCTGGCGCTGGGCGAAGATCGCTCGCGTCCGCCGTTCGTGGTCCATGTGCAACGCGAAGGCGCGTCCGCGGAGGCGCAGGCCGCCGAGGTGGCCGCGCTGCATGGAGCCTGGCTGCAGGCCGCGCACGCCGTGGTGCAGAAGGACCTGCTGCTCGCCTCGGGAGCCAGGACGGCGCCCGGCCGCGGCGCGATCGGCGTCGTGCTGCTGGCGACCCGTTCGGTGTACGAGGAGCTGCAGCCGGACCTCGGCGTCGACGGCTGGTCCAACACGGCCAGCTGGGATCGCGCGCGCCGCCTCGTGGTGGGCTGCGACGACGACCACAACAAGAAGACGCCGCAAGGCCGCGTGCGCGGCGTCGTGCGCGAAGCGGTGCGCGCCCTGCTCGAGGCGCACGTCTCGGCGCCGGACGGCGTGCTTGGCGACCTGTGGCTCGAGCAAGGGCTGGTGCTGCGCTACTCGCAGTGCCGCGAGCCGGATCCCGCGTCGCTGGGCGCGCCGGCGCCGCGCCAGGACCTCCTGACGCGCCTCGCGCAGGAGGCGCAGGTGTCGGAGCGCCGCGCCGCCTTGTTCCTGCCGCTGGAGCGGCTCGTGGGCATCGCCGACTCGGCCAGCCTCGAGAAGGCCTTCCTCGACCAGGCCGAGGAACGCGGCGTGCCGGCGGTGGCGTGGGACGACTGCGTCGTCGTCGCGTGGGCGCAGGCGGAGGCGTGGATGCACTTCCTGCTCGACGGCCGCGACGGGCGGCGGCGCGCGGCGTTGGCGCGCTACCTCGGCGCGGCGTCGCGCGGCGAACGCGGCTGGCAGGCGCTGCAGAAGACCATGGGAGGCGAGTCCTCCGCGTCGCTGCACGACGACTTCGCGGCGTGGCTCGGCGAGCGATGGAAGGCCGCGGCCACGCCGGGCGCGGAAGGCGGGACTCTGCACGTCGGGCTGTACCCGCCGCCGGGCGCCTCGCGCGCCGCCTCGGGCGCCGCGGCCTCGGCGCCGCGCGGCCTCGACGAAGGCGAGTCGATGCTCCTGCACGCGGCCGCCTTCGCGCACGCGACGCGCGGTGCGTTCGGCGCGGCGAAGGTCGCCTTCGACGAGCTGCTCGCGTCCGCGCCGGCGGAGCCCTGGGCGGCGCGCGCGCGGCGCGACCAGGGCCGCATCGAGGAAGCGCTGCGC
>JBEBCR010000288.1:0-2892 GCA_041157565.1 Planctomycetota bacterium
GCGCCTCGTCGGGCTCGACGCCCGCGCGCGCGATGCCGGAGAGCGCGGCGCCTTGGCGCACGAAGCCCAAGGCGCCCGGCGCGGCGGCCAGCGCCAGGACGAGGAGCAGCGCCGGCATGGCTCGCGCCTGCAGGGGGCGCGAGGCGGCGGGCACCGACAAGAGCGCGCCGAGCACGAGGAAGCTCGGCGCGGCGGCTCCCGGGTTGTGGAACCACGGGCTGCGCGCCGCGCCCTCGGCGGCGATGGCGAGGAAGGCCGTGGCGCAGGCGGCCGTGTCGATGCTCGACGCGTCGGTGGTGACGGAGCGCATGCCGCGCAGCGCGCACCAAGCACCGGCGGCGAGGAAGGCGAGCCACGGCAGTCCGCCCAAGCACCCGCCCTCGAACAAAGGCAGCAGCCAGTCGTCGTGCGGATGCTCGACCTCCGTGTCCTCGGCGAGGCGCCGGCCTTGCGTCGAACGCTCGATCTCCTCGAGGTCGCGCACGGCGGGGAAGCGCGCCATCCACTGGCCGGTGCCGACGCCGGCCCACGGGTCGTCGGCCAGGAGGTCGAAGCCGGCGCGCGCGACTTGCAGGCGCACGGGCACGCCGGCGGCCGGGCCGAGGGCGAACACGTCCTGGTTCGCGGCGCGGGCGGTCGACTCGGACCCGGGCGCGGGGCCTTGGCGCAGGGCGAAGGCCGCGGCGAGCGCGACGAGCGCGGCGAGTGCGAGCAGCGCGGCGCGCCAGCGCGCCTTGCCGCGCGCGAACAGCGCCAGCAGGGAGAGCGCCACGAGCGAGGCGACGGCGGTCGACAGCACGGGCGCGAGCAGGGCGTGCACGAGCAGCGCGAGGTACGCGACGAGGCCGAGCCAAGTGCTCGCGCCCGGTCGATCGCGGAGCGCCCACAGCGCCGCGCCTGCGAGCGCGCCGCACAGCGCGGCTTCGCTGGTGGAGGCCGCGTTGCCCAGGACGCCGGCGAAGGCGGAGTCGCGCCCGAGGAGCGCCGGCGCCGTGGCGAACAAGGACAGCGCGGCGAGCCCGAGGAGCAGCGCGTCCTTGCGCGGTGCGATCCGCGCGCCGATCCACAACGCGCAGGCGAGCGCCAGCCACGCGAGCCACGCGCGCTGGGCCGCGGCAGGGTCGACGGAGTCGCCGCGCGCGAGGTTGAGCGCGGCGACGAGCAGCGCCGCGAGGAAGGCGGGCGACCAGGCCACGCGCGCGGCGGGCAGGAACAGCGCGAACGCGAGCGCCGGCAGCGACGCGAGCACGACGAGTCCCGCGCCCGAGTCGGCGGGGAACGGATCCGACGAGAGCGGACCGCCGGGCAGCAGGCAGAGGAAGGCCGGCAGCAGGGCGAGCAGCGCGCCCAGCGCCGCGCGCTTGGCGCCGCCCGTGGCCGCGCCGAGCGCGTTCATGCAGGCCCCGCCACGCCGCCGAGTTCGCGGCTGACGATGGCGTCGACGAACGCCTCGGGATCGAAGGGTTCCAGCATGCCGAGCTGCTCGCCCGTGCCGATGTAGCGCACGGGCAGGCCGAGCTGGCCGCGGATCGAGAACACCGCGCCGCCGCGCGCGGTGCCGTCGAGCTTGGCCAGCACGAGTCCGGTCACCTCGACCGATTCCTTGAAGAGCTGCGCCTGGCGGATGGCGTTCTGGCCGTTGGTGGCGTCGACCACGAGCAGCGTCTCGTGCGGCGCGCCGGGCAGGCGCTTCTCGATCACGCGCCGCACCTTCTTCAGCTCGTCCATCAGGTTCGACTGCGTGTGCAACCGCCCGGCGGTGTCGATGATCACGACGTCGGCGCCGCGGGCGATGCCCGCCTCGACGGCGTCCCAGGCGACGCCCGCGGGATCGGCGCCGTCCTTCTGCTGGCGCACGATGTCGGCGCCGTTCCGGCGCGCCCAGACCTCGAGCTGGTCGGCGGCCGCGGCGCGGAAGGTGTCGCCGGCGCCGAGCAGCACCTGCTTGCCCTGCTGCTGGAAGCGGTGCGCGAGCTTGGCGATGGAGGTAGTCTTGCCCGAGCCGTTGACGCCCACGACGAGCACCACGGTCGGCTTGTGCGCGAGCCGCACTTCGCCGGAGCCGGGCCCCAGGCGCTCGAGCAGCATGCGGCGCAGCGCCGCGCGCACGTCGTCCTCGCCCTTGATCTCGCCGCGGCGGTGCAGGCGCCCGAGCTCGGCGCACAGCTCGGAGGCGAGCGGCCCGACGTCGCTGGTCCACAGGAGTTCCTCGAGCTCCTTGAGCAGCGCCTCGTCGATCGGGCGTCCACCCTTGAAGAGCCCCGTGATGCGGTCGGAGATGGCCTCGCGCGTCTTGGAGAGGCGCTCCTTCAGTCGGTCGAACAGCCCCATGGCGCGCCTACAGGTCGTCGGAGGAGAAGGCGCCGGCCCCGGGCAGATCCTCGTCGAGCGCGGGGGCCGCGGGCGCGGTCGCCGCGTCGGCGCCGGGCCGGCGCGTGTTCATGATCTTGTCGAGGATGCCGTTGACGAACGCGCCGCTGTTCTGCGTCGAGTAGCGCTTGCCGAGCTCGATGGCCTCGTTCACCGCCACCTTGGGCGGGATGTCGCCGCAGTGCAGCAGTTCGTACGCGGCGAGGCGCAGCACGTTGCGGTCGACCACGGCCATGCGCGAGATGTTCCAGTTCTGCGCCACCGACTGGATCTCGGCGTCCAGCTCGGAGCGATGGCCGCGCACGCCTTCGATCAGCGCCAGTGCGAAGCGCACGGTCTCGCCGTCCTGCTCCTCGGAGGCCACGAAGGCGCGCGCCTCGGCGTGGTGGGCGTCGCCCAGGAGGTCGAGCTGGTAGAGGAACTGCAGCGCGAGTTCGCGCGAACGGGTGCGGCGCTTCATTTGGTCGTGCGGCTGGCGCGGATGGCGTCGAGGGCGAGCAGCGTGCGCAGCGCCGCCAGCGC
>JBEBCR010000289.1:0-12977 GCA_041157565.1 Planctomycetota bacterium
GCGCGCCGGACCGCGACCGCGCAGGCCGCTTCAGGCGCCGTCGACGCGATCGTGTGATGCGCTATCGCCCGAAGGACGATCGCGAAGGGACGATCGCGAAGGGACGATCGCGCAGGGACGATGATCAGGGATTCCAGACGATCTCCCAGCCGTTCGTCAGGTTGAAGCCCTCGGGGTTGCAGAAAGCAGCCGAGTTGCGGTACCAGACTTGGTAGGTGCGGGTGCCGGGCGTCGTGACCAGGCCCTTGACCGACACGGAAGGTTGTCCGGCGTCCGGATAGTTCGACGCGCCAGCGACGTTCGCCTTGGTGCCGAGGCGCACCACGGTGCCGCCCGCGCAACGCAGTCCATCCCCGAAGACGACGCCAAGGCCTCCCCCCGCGCGCGTGGTGCCCTGGAAGTACAGCGCCGAGCTGTTCGTCATGCTCGTTCCGCCGAGAATGACCGTGTCGGCGGCAATGCTGCCGTTGCCTGTGCCAACCAGCTTGCCGGCGGTGCCGAGCGAGTTGAGGCAGCCGCTGTCCGCGCCAATGGCCGAGGCGTTGCCGCACGGGCAGGCCGTGCCGGAGCCGTCGCCGAAGCAGAACGGCACGCCCGAGTTCGGCGGGGTGATGCCGCAGTTCGTGTTGGCGGCGCCCGGGGTGATCAGGTTGCCGGTCGTCAGGAGCGGGTCGAAGTTGAGGAAGCCCGTGGCCCATTGCGAGGGCGCGTCGCCGCAGCGGAAGATGCCGGCCGGCAGGAAGGTGCCATCCGGTCCAAAGACCATGGCGCCGTCCGTGACGACGTCGAACAAGCCCGTGCCGTAGCCGCCGTCGACGATACCAACGGCCTCGACGATCGTGGCGAGGGTCGGGATCGTGGTCGTGGTGGCGCCACCGGCGGTCAGCACGCTGGTCCCGACGAGGGCCGTGATCGTGCCCTGGTTCGTGGTTTGGATCAGGTAGATCGTCTCGGTGCCGTTCTCGAAGTTGTCCTGCGCGCTCAACGTCTGGTTCACGTTCGCCACCGTGGGCGTGCCGAGGACGTAGTAGCCACTGGCGGGGATGGTGCCGGCGCCGAGGTCGTAGGCGCGGTCGAGGGTGCCGCCGGCCGTCGAGGTGGCCGTGGTGTTGTCGCCTTCGACGATCAGCACCATGTAGCCGGCGAGCGAGGCGCCTGGGGTGCCCTTGATCTCGATGAATTCCGAGGTGTCGGCGCCCGTCATGGAGACGTAGATCTCGGAGAGGGACACTTGGGCGGAGGCGACGCCACCGAGGCAGAGGGCGCCGAGGAGGGAGAGCTTCATGCTGAGGCGATCCTGAGGTGTGAGGAGTGGGGGCCCACCGTCCGCTCGTGCGAGTCGCGCGGGCGGTGTGCAGGAACCGGTTCTGCAGTCGCGCGCGAAGTTGCATCCCCGCCAGCGCCGACCTGCGAGGTCGGTGGACCGTGAGGAGCGCTCCGCGCGGTGCGTGGCCACCTGCAGAGTGACCATGCATCACATAAAGGTACCACAGGCCCGAGATCGCGGAAGTTCTCGCAGGAGCGCGAAACGCCTCCTTAAGCAGCAGATCGACAACGACTTGCGTCGGCCGCAGAGAGGCGGCCACCAGACTTCAGCACGTCGACGTCGACTTTCCTTCGCCCGCGCGTGCTCGGCGCCATGGGACCTTCAAGCTCATTTCGCGACCATGAGCGGGGCGGCACCGCAGCGTCGGCAAGGCAGCGGTTCCGCCTCGCGCGCATCGGGATGGTCCGGACAGAACCACGCCCAGCGGGCATCTAGGTAGGCGCTCGCTCCGCCCGCGTAGCCCAACCCCGTCAACGCCGCGCGCACTGCGGAGGCGTCGTCGCCCTCCTGCGGCGGGAAGGGTGCCGTGACGAAGCCGCCGCGCGCGGCGAGCAGCTTTTGCAAGCGCACGACCTGCGCGCGTTCGGTCGCGTATAGATTCCGCGCCTCGCGCGGATCGGCACGCAGATCGAACAACTCCGACGCGTCGGGCATGTGCGGACGCCACACGAGCTTCCAACCCGAGTCGACGACTCCGTAGAGGAACGCGTCCTGCGGTCGCGCCTCGACCATCTTGGCGTTGAGGTCGTAGCCGTTGACCTGGTCCATGAAGGCGCTGCGCCCCGCGGTCTCCTTGCCTTCCCACAAGGCGCGCAGGCTGCGCCCGCTGCCGCCTTCGGGTTGGGGCACGTCGACGAGGTCCCAGATCGTGGGCGCGATGTCGGCGCTGCGCACCGTCTGTTCCACCACCGCGCGCGGCACGCCGGGGCCGGCGAGGATCAAGGGAGTGCGCACCTGCTCCTGGTAGAGGATGCGGTGGTAGTCCCAGCCGTGGTCGCCCAGTCCTTCGCCATGGTCGGCGACGACGACGATGATCGTGTCCTCCAGTTCGCCGCGCTGCTTCAAGTCCTCGAGCACGCGCGCGAACTGGCGATCGACGTACGCCACTTCGGCCGCGTACAGCTCCCGCGTCGGCAGCAACAAGCCGCTCGGGTCGCGCGGCAGGCTCGCCGGCAGGTGCTCGGCCGGCGGCAGCTTCACGGGATCGTGGGGATCCCAGTAGTGGATCCACAAGAAGAACGGCCGCTCGTCGCGCGCCAACTCGTCGAGCACCATGCTCGTCGTCTCGTCGCTGCGCCGCTGCAGCTTCTGCAGGTCCCACGACATGGTGCCGGCCTTGCTCGTCTGCAGCACGCCGTCGAAGCTCTCGAAGCGGTCGAAGCCGCGTTGGAAGCCGAAGTAGCCGGAGACGGGGAAGGCCGAATGGATGGCCGCCGTGTTCCAGCCCGCCTCCTTGAGCGTCGTCGCCAACGTCGGGACGTTCGCCGGCAGGCTGTAGCCGGACAAGCCCGACAAGACGCGCAGTCCGTGCTCGGGGTTGTCGCGCCCGGTCATGATCGTGGCGTGCGACACGGGCGTCACCGAGGCCGAGACGTAGGCGTCGTCGCAGCGCACGCCCCGCGCCGCCAGCGCGTCCAGGTTCGGCGTGGTCCCGAGCGGCCCGCCGTAGCACGACAGGAAGTCCGCGCGCGTCGTGTCGAGCGTGACGAGCAGCACGTTCGGCCGCTTGGGTTCCTTGCTGCAACCGGCCAAGCCCAGGCAAGCGGCGAGCAGCAGCGTCGCGAGGCGAGGGAGGCGCGCGACGCCAGGCATGGCGGCGCGGCGGGATGAGAGTTGGTGGGCGGGTAGGGGCACGCGCAGAAGGTACGGAGCGGGAGGTGGCGCTGCGAGGGATGCTGGTCCCGTTCATTGTGCTCGCCAATGGCGGGCCTTCGAGCGCCCGGGCCGTCGCGCCGTGAAAAAGTCGCGCGAAAAACGGAGGAGCCTGCTGCGCAGATGGCGTGGGCCACGTTTTGGATCGGTGCGGCTTGGCGGGACACCCTGCCGCCTCGAGCGCCTCGTGCTCAGTGTCGCGGGCGGGGGCAGGGGATCCGGCGACGCCGCTGGGGCTCTCCAACCCGGGCCCAGGGCGCGTCGGAGTCCCAACTCCGAATCGGCAGGCAAGCCGTCGGGCCCGAGCGTCGTGCCAGATCGGCCTGGGGAAGGGCGCTGCCGGCGCGCAGGTGCGGCGGAAAGGGCTGCGGTGGCGTGCACAATGAACGGGACCAGCATCCCCACTTGGTCGCAATCCCGGCGCGCACCCCATAAGATCCGCCCCGCGCCATGCATCCCCGCGTCCGCCCTCTCTCCATCCGCCTCCTCCTGCCTATCTCCGCGCTCGGCCGCCTGCTCTTCGTGGCCGCAGCCTGCCTGCCTGCCGCGTGCGGCGACGGCGGCGCCGGTGCCGCGGGCGCGGCGCCTTCCGACGGTCCGCATGTCGAGTACTACGACTCCGGCACGCGAACGAAAAAGCGCGCCGAGGGCGCCTACGCCCAAGGCCAGAAGAACGGTCCTTGGTCGTATTGGTTCGAGGACGGCAAGCTCGCGCTGCAAGGCGTGCACCTCGACGGGCAGTTCCACGGCGTGTGGCTCGAGAATTGGCCGTCGGGGGCCAAGCGGAGCGAGAAGACCTGGACGCGCGGCGCGCAGGACGGCGCCGAGACGACTTGGCACGAGAACGGCGCCGTGCACGAGAAGGCCGCTTGGAAGGAAGGCCGGCGCCAAGGGGCCTACGAGCAGCGCTTCGACACTGGCGCGTTGAAGCGCCAAGGCGCGTTCCTCGATGGCGGGCAGGACGGCGTCTGGAAGGCTTGGCACCCAAACGGCGCCGTGCAGGTCGAGTCGACCTGGGAGAAGGGACAGCAGACCGGCCCGTTCGCCGAGTACTACGAGGACGGCGCGCTGCGCGCCAAGGGCGCGGCGGTCGAGGGCAAGTGGCAAGGGCCGTTCCTCGAGCAGTGGCCGAACGGCAAGAAGAAGCGCGAGGGCGCCTACGAGGCGGGCGTGCAGGTCGGCCCCTGGACGGCGTGGTTCGAGGACGGCGCCAAGGCCTCCGAGGGGGCGTACGCCGCCGGCGTGCAGGATGGATCGTGGCGCTCCTACCACCCGGACGGTTCGCTCCACATGGAGGGCGCCTACGCCGCGGGTCGCCAGGAGGGCGAATGGACCGTGCGCCATCCGGGCGGCGCGCTGCACAAGCGCCTGTCGTACAAGGGCGGCCTGCCCGATGGCCCGCTCGAGGAGCGCGCCGCCGACGGGCGACTGCTGGTGCGCGGGCAGTTCGTGCTCGGCTCGCAGGAGGGCGAGTGGACCTTCTACCTCGAGGACGGCGTCCCCGACCCCGAGAAGAGCGGCGCGTACAAGCAGGGCGTGCGCCAGCCGTGAGGCCGCGGGCGCGCCCGGTTGTCTGGTTTTCTTGACAAACGCCGACGGCGCCCCGCGCCGCGGCCGGAATGGAGCATCTAGGCATGGCGTCATCGAACTTGCGCGACGTGGACGCGGCCGTCTGGGCCGCGGTGGAGGCCGAGCGCCGGCGTCAGGAGTCGCAGCTCGAGCTGATCGCCTCCGAGAACCACGCCTCGCGCGAGGTGATGGCGGCGATGGGCACGGTGCTGACGAACAAGTACGCCGAGGGCTACCCCGGCAAGCGCTACTACGGCGGCTGCGAGCACGTCGACGTCGTCGAGGACCTGTGCCGCGAACGCGCCAAGGCGCTGTTCGGGGCCGCGGGCGCCAACGTCCAGCCGCACTCGGGCACGCAGGCCAACATGGCGGCCTTCATGGCGCTGCTTGCGCCGGGCGACTCGATCCTCGCCATGTCGCTCGACCACGGCGGCCACCTGTCGCACGGCCACCCGAAGAACTTCTCGGGCCACTACTACAAGGTCGAGTCGTACGGCGTCGAGAAGGGCAGCGAGCTGCTCGACATGGACCGCGTGCGGGAGAAGGCGCTGGCGACGCGTCCCAAGCTCCTGATCGCCGGCGCCTCGGCGTACTCGCGCACGCTGGACTTCGCCGCGTTCGGCGCGATCGCGCGCGAGTGCGGGGCGCGCCTGCTCGTCGACATGGCGCACATCGCCGGCCTCGTGGCCGCCAAGGTGCACCCTTCGCCGGTCGGCATCGCCGACGTGGTGACCTTCACCACGCACAAGACGCTGCGCGGCCCGCGCGGCGGGATGGTGCTGGCCGACGCCGATCTGATCAAGAAGATCGACTCGGCCGTCTTCCCGGGCGGCCAAGGTGGTCCGCTCATGCACGTCGTCGCCGCCAAGGCGGTGGCGCTGCGCGAGGCGGCCCGGCCTTCCTTCGTCGAGTACCAGCGTCGCGTGGTGGCCAACGCGCGCGAGCTGGCCGCGGCGCTCTCGGCGCAGGGCCTGCGCATCGTCTCGGGCGGCACGGACAACCACCTGATGCTGGTCGACGTGTCGTCGACGGGCCTGTCGGGCAAGGAGGCGGAGCACCTGCTGCACGCCGTCGACCTCACCTGCAACAAGAACCTGATCCCGCACGACCCGCGGCCGCCCATGCAGGCCTCCGGCATCCGCCTGGGCACCGCCGCCATGACCACGCGCGGCCTCGGCCTCGAGGAGATGCGGCTGCTCGCCGGCTGGATCGGGGCGACCTTGCGCGCGCCGAGCGACGAGGCCTGCAAGGCGCGCGTGCGCGGCGAGGTGGCCGAGGTCGCCCGGCGCTTCCCGATCTACCCGGAGCTGTTCGCGGGGGCTTGAGCGCATGCGTCCGCGCGCCAGCGCGCTGCTGTTCGACCTCGACGGCACGCTGATCGACTCGATCGAGCTGATCGTGCGCAGCTACGAGCACGCCGTGGCCGCCCACGGGCTGCCTTCGCCCGGTCGCGCCGAGTGGCTGCGCGGCCTCGGCACGCCGCTCAAGCACCAGTTCGCGTCGCTGCTCCCCGACGAGCCTTGGCGCGAGGCGCGCGTCGAGGAACTGATCCGCACCTATCGCGCCTGGAACCTGGCGCACCACGACGAGCTCGTGCGGCCCTACGCAGGCGTCCGCGAGGCGCTGGCCGAGCTGGCGCGCCAACGACGGCCGCTGGGCGTCGTGACCAGCAAGATGCGCGCCTCCGCGCGGCGCGGACTCGCCCACGTGGGGCTGGACGAGCGCTGGTTCTCCTGCATCGTCGCGCTCGAGGACACCGAGCGGCACAAGCCGCATCCCGAACCCGTGCTGCGCGCGCTCGAACTGGTCGGCTGCCCGGCCGCGGAGGCCGTCTACATCGGGGATTCGCCGCACGACGCGGCCTCGGCGCTGTCGGCGGGGGCGCGCGCGGCGCCCGTGCGCTGGGGGCCGTTCGCCGAGGAGCACTTCGAGCACCTCGGCGCCGCGCGCCTCGAGTGGCTCGACGAGCCCGCGCGCATCCTGTCCCTCTAGGCGTCGCGCCGGCTCAGGCGCTGCGCCGGAAGCCCATCGACTTCAGGACGTGCAGCACCTCGCCCCACGAGGGGAACTGGCGCCGATGCTCGCGCTTGTAGTGGTCGATGGCCTTGACGAATTCGAGCAGGTCGCCGTCCATCTCGTCCGGACGCTGCGTGGCGAGTTCCTTGTCCTCGCCTTCCTCGGCGGATTCGGCCGCCTCCTTCGCCGCGGGAGCGCTCTTGGTGGACTTTGGGCGACGAGCCGTGGCGACGGGCTGCGCGCCGCGCTTTGCGGGGGACTTCGCTGCTTTGGAGGTCTTCTGGGGCTTCTTCATGGCGCACGGGCGACGAGCTTGGTCGCCTTCGGGGGTCCGGGCGTGGCGCGCGACCACGCTCTCCCTCCGTTATCGGGCATCCATGGGTGCGCCACTGAAGTCCGCGCGACATGGCCGCGCGGGACTGGCGGCCGGCTCGGGAAGAATTTTCCGAGCCGCGGCCGCGCAGCGCGTCACAGGCGGCCGGCGCGGCGCAGGACGGCCTCGACGCGCGCGCGGTCGGGCTTGCGCACCAGGCCTTGCTCGCAGACGATCCCCGACACGAGGCGCGCGGGAGTCCAGTCGAAGGCCGGGTTCCAGACCTTCGCCCCGACGGGCGCCACGCGCTTGCCGAAGCCCTCGCAGACCTCCTCCGCGCCGCGCTCCTCGATGTGGATGTCCTCGCCGCGCGCGCAGCCGGGATCGAAGGTCGAGGTGGGCGCCACGGCGTAGAAGGGCACGCCGTGCTCGCGCGCCGAGAGCGCCACCGAGTACGTGCCGATCTTGTTGCACACGTCGCCGTTCCTCGCGATGCGGTCGGACCCGACGAACACGAGGTCCACGACGCCGGTGCGCATCAGGCTCGCGGCCATGTTGTCGGTGATCAGCACCACCTCGACGCCGGCCTTCATCAGCTCGTAGACCGTAAGGCGCGCGCCTTGGAGCAACGGACGCGTCTCGTCGGCCCAGACCTTGACGCGCTTGCCCTGCGCGCGCGCCGCGTAGATCGGCGCCAGCGCCGTGCCCATGCCGCCCGTCGCCAGCGCTCCGGCGTTGCAATGCGTCAGCACGCCCATGCCGTCCTCGACGAGTTCGGCGCCGATGCGGCCCATCTCGGCGCACATGGCGCGGTCCTCGGCGTGGATGGCGAGCGACTCCGCGTGCAGCGCCACGACGATGGAGTCCCCGTCCTTGCCGGCGGCGTGCTCGCGTCGCGCGCGCGCGCGCATCCGATCGAGTGCCCAGAACAGGTTGACCGCCGTGGGGCGCGAGGTCGCCAGGTGGTCGGCGGCGGCGAGCGCCGCCTGCAGCACCTCGTCGCCGCCGCGGCCGCGCAGGCCCTGCACGCCCAGCACGACGCCGTAGCCCGCGGCCACGCCGATCGCCGGCGCGCCGCGCACTGCGAGGCGCCGGATGGCGTCGTGCATCGCCGGCACGGACTCGACCACCAGCCAGCGCTCCTCGAGCGGCAGCAAGGTCTGTTCGATCAGCTCGCAGCGCCCGGGCAGCCCGCCCTCCCAGCGCAGGGTCTCGACATGCGCGGCCGGGGAGCTCACGCGCCGACGCCCTCCGGCGCGTGTCCAGTCAACTTGACGCACAGCTCAAGGTAGCGCGCGGACACGCGCTCGAGCACGGCGGGATCGACCATGGGGGGCGGCGGCTCCTTGTTCCAGGGTTGCCGCTCCAGCCAGTCGCGCAGGATCTGCTTGTCCCACGAGGGCGGGCTGGCGCCCTCGACGACGTGCCGCGCGTCCCAGAAGCGCGAGGAGTCCGGCGTCAGCATCTCGTCGATCAGCAGCGCGCGCCCGTCGTGCTCGCCGAACTCGAACTTGGTGTCGGCCAGCACGATGCCCTGGCGCGCCAGCACGTCGACTCCGCGCCGGTACAAGGCCAGCGCGGCGGACTTGGCGGCGTCGAAGAAGGCGTCCCCGACCCGCGCGCGCGCCTCGCGCTCGTCGATGGGGATGTCGTGCGCCGCCTCCTTGGTGGTGGGCGTCAAGATCGGCTCCGGCAGGCGCGAGGACGGCTTCAGTCCCGGGGGCAGATGGACGCCGCAGATGGAGCCGGACTTGGAGTATTCCTTCCAGCCGGAACCCGCCATGTAGCCGCGCACCACCCACTCGACGCTCGAGGGGCGCGCGCGCCGCACCACGAGCACCCGTCCGCGCAGCGCCTCGCGCGCGGCGCCGTCCAGTCCCGGCACGTCCTCCACGCGCGACGACACCAGGTGGTTGTCGACGATGTCGCGCGTGCGCTCGAACCACCAGGCCGAGATGGCCGTCAGCACGCGGCCCTTGTGCGCCACGCCCTCGCGCATGACCACGTCGAAGGCGGAGATGCGGTCGCTGGTGACGAACAGGAGGTGGCGCGCGTCGAGCTCGTACACGTCGCGCACCTTGCCGCTCGACAAGAGCGGGAAGGGCACGGGCGCGCCCTTGCCGCCGAGCCACAGGTCGACCTTGGGGCTGGTTCCCATCATGGGGGGCGAGTATGGCAGGGCGCCCCGTCCATGTCGACCGCCCCGCGAGCTAGCATGGCCGGCATGGCGGGGGACGAAGGGACGCGCGCGGCCGACGAGCCGCGGACGCCGACGGGGCGCCTCGTCGTGGGCGTCGCGCGCGGCTCGCGCGTGCAAGGCCTCGTCGAGACGCCCGGCTCCAAGTCCGTGGCGCAGCGCAGGCTGCTGCTCGCCGCCGCGGCCCACGGCCGCACGCGCTTGAGCGGCCTGCCGCGCGGCGGCGACGTGGACGCGGCGCGCGCCCTCGTCCAGGACCTGGCCGCGAGCGTGCGCAAGCCGGCGCCGGCCGCGCTGGAGATCGAGGGAGCTCCGCCCGGACCCCACCGCGGGTTCGCGCCGAGCGCGCCCCTCGACGTGGGCGAATCGGGCACATTGGCGCGCCTGTCCACCGCCTTGCTGGCGCTGGCGGGACGCGCCGGCGCGCGCGCGCGCGTCGAGGCGCGCGGCACGCTGCTCGCGCGGACCAGCGCTCCGCTCTGCGCCGCGTTGCGCGCCGCGGGCGCGGGCGTCGAGCACCACGCGCTCCCCGGCGGTTGGCCGCTCACGACGCGCGCGGTGGGACCGCCTTCGACGGTCCAGCTGGTCGATCCCGTCTCCTCGCAGGAAGTCAGCGCCCTGCTGTTCGCCCTGGCCGCGTGGCCCGGGGAGTCGCTGCTCGAGGTGCGAGGTCGTGTCCCGTCGCTCGCCTACGCGCGCTTGTCGATGCGCGAACTGGCGCGCTTCGGCGTCGTGGTCGAGGCGCGCGACGTCGAGTCGGAACGCGGCGAGTGGCTCGTGCGCGGCCCGCTGCGCGCCCCCGAGGCCCCGCTGGCGACCGAGCCGGACGCCTCGGCCGCCGCCGTGGCGCTGGCCATGGGCGCCGCGGGAGGCGGCGAGGCGCGCACCGCCCTGGCGCGCGACTCGAGCCAAGGGGACGCGCGCATCGTCGAGCACCTGCGCGCCTTCGGGGCGGACGCGGCGTGGTTCGACGGCGGCAGCTCCTGCTCCGCGGTCGAGCTGCGCGGCGCGCGACTGGACCTCGAGGAGACACCCGACCTCGCGCCCGTGCTGGCGGCTCTGGCCATCGTCGCCGCGCGGCGCCACGGCGCGAGCTCGCGCCTCGAGGGCTTGCGGGCCTTGAATCGCAAGGAGAGCCGGCGCCTCGACGAACTGGCGCGCCTCGCCAGCCTCGCCGGCTGCGCCGTGCAGGTGGAGGACGACGCGCGCCTGTCGATCGGCCCCGCCGGAGCCGCGCCGCACGAGCTGGTCCTCGACGCGCGGGGCGACCATCGGTTGGCCTTCGCCGGGGCGATCCTCGGGCTCGAGCTCCCGAGCGTCCTCGTCCTGGGCGCCGAGTGCGTGGCCAAGTCGTGGCCCGGCTTCTGGCGCGACATCGCCGCGGCGGGGGCCGCGTTGCGCGGCCCGGACGCGGGATTGGCCTCGGCGCGGCGCCTGCCGTAGGCTTCAGCGCCATGCAGCCTTCCAGCACGCCGCAAGGGCCGGTGCTCGTCACCGGCGGAGCCGGCTACATCGGGAGCCACGCCGTGCGCGCCCTCGAGCGCCGCGGCGTCCCCGTCGTGGTGCTCGACAACCTTTCGACCGGGCACCGCGCCGCCGTGCGCTCGCCGCTCGAGGTCGTCGACCTCGCCGATCGCGGCGCGTTGGCGCGCGTCTTCATGGCCTACCGCCCGGCGGCGGTGATCCACTTCGCCGCGCGCGCCTACGTCGGCGAGTCGGTGGGGGATCCCTCGCGCTACTACCGCGAGAACGTGATCAACACCTGGAACCTGCTCGAGGCGATGCGCGCCGCCGCCTGCCGCGACATCGTCTTCAGCTCGACCTGCGCCACCTACGGCGATCCGGTGCGCGTGCCCATCGACGAGTCGCACCCGCAGAACCCCATCTCGCCCTACGGCCGAACCAAGCTGCACATGGAGCACATGATGCAGGACTACGGCCGGGCCTACGGGCTGCGCTGGGCGGCGCTGCGCTACTTCAACGCGGCCGGCGCGTCGCGCGATGGCGACCTCGGCGAGCACCACGAGCCGGAGACGCACTTGATCCCGCTCGTGCTCGGCGTGGCGCTGGGCAAGCGCCCCGAGATCCTCGTGTTCGGCGACGACTACGACACGCCCGACGGCACCTGCATCCGCGACTACGTGCACGTCGACGACCTGGCCGACGCGCACCTGCGCGCGCTGTCGCTGCTGCAGCAGGGCGTCGCCGAGTTCGCCTGCAACCTCGGCACCGGCAGCGGCTATTCCGTGCGCGAGGTGATCGAGGCCTGCCGCCGCATCACGGGCCACAAGATCCCCGCGCGCACGACGCCGCGGCGCGCCGGCGACCCGGCGCGCCTCGTGTCCGGCGGCACGCGCGCCAAGGAGGCGCTGGGCTGGACCCCGCGCGCCACGGACATCTCGGAGATCGTGGCGGACGCCTGGCGCTTCCATCGCGCCCATCCCAACGGCCACTTGTCCTGAATACTTGACAGATGGCCGCCCGACGCCGCGCCTTGCCGGAGCGCGCATGTACCAGCTGACCGTGCTGGGGGCCGGCTCGATCCTGCCGCGCGAGCGGCATGGGCCCGCCGGCTACGCGCTGCGCGACTTGTCGCGCGAGGGGTGGCTCCTGCTCGATTGCGGGCCGGGCAGCCTGCGCGCGCTGGGCGCGGCGGGCCTCGGGCTCGACACGCTCGAGGCCGTGGTGCTGTCCCACTACCATCCCGACCATTGCCTGGACCTGTGGGCCCTGGCCTTCGCGCTGCGCAATCCCGGCTTGCGCGCTGCGCGACGCGCTCCCCCGCGCATCGTCGGTCCGCGCGGCCTGGCCGAGCTGCTCGAGCGCGGAGCGCGCCTGCACGGCGAGCGCGGCTGGACGCGCTTCGAGGACGCCGAGGTGGTCGAGGTCGACCCCGAGGCCATGGGCGGCCGCGTCGAGGCCGCCGGCTTCGAGCTGCGCCACTGGCCCACGTGGCACACGCCGCAGGCGGTGTGCTGGCGGGCGACCGATTCCGCCGGCGCCACCTTCGCCTACAGCGGCGATTCCGGGCCGGAAGGCGAGCTGGTCGCTTGCGCCTTCGGGGTCGACCTGTTCGCCTGCGAGTGCAGCTTCCCCGACGAGCGGGCGGTCGAGCACCACCTGACGCCGACGCAGGCGGGGGAGGTGGCGCGCGCGGCGGGCGCCAAGGAGCTGCTGCTGACCCACTTCTACCCGGACCTGGATCCGGGCTTCGCCGCCCAGGCGGCCGAGCGCGCCTACCCCGGCCCCGTGCGCTGCGGCATCGACGGGCTGCAACTCGTGCGCCCGCGCGCCTGAACCGCCCGTCCCGCGCGCGGCGCCGGACGTCGCCGCGTGCGCCCCCTTGAATCGGCGCTTCGCGCTTGGGAGTTTGCGGGCTCGCCATGGAAGCCGGATTCCGATCGATCCTCCGCCGCTGCGCGCGCGCCGCGTCGGCGTGGCTGGCCGCGCCGCTCGTCGCCGCGCCGCTCGTCGCGCAGGAGCCCGCGCAAGTGGTCGGCGACCACGCCTCCGGCTTCGCGCGCATCGACGCCGAGGACATCGACCTCCACGTGCGCTACCTCGCTTCGCCGCTCCTCGAGGGGCGCGACACTCCTTCGCGCGGGCTCGACCTGGCCGCGGCCTACATCGCGCGTCGCTTCCGCGCCGTCGGCCTGCAACCCGCTGGCGATTCGCTGGAGCGT
>JBEBCR010000290.1:0-9299 GCA_041157565.1 Planctomycetota bacterium
TCGCGCGCCTTGTCGGCGCGGCGGTGCGCGACGCGCGCGGGCGTCTGCTGCACGATCGTGCGGCGCGGCCCGACGAGGGCTTGGAGGCGCGCGTCGTCGACCGGCGCCTCGAGGGCCACGAGCACGCCGTACTCCTTGGAGTGCGGCGTCTCCTTCAGGAAGCGCACGCGCGACTTGTCCGCGTGGTGCAGGCCGCGCACCTCCAGGCGCCCGGCGTTGCGGCGGTTGATCTCGGCCTCGACCTCGGCGAGGTCCACCTGCAGCTCCTTGGGGTTGACGAGCTCGAGCACGAAGGGCCGGCCCTCGCCCAGCATGCGCACGTCGACGTCCTCGCGACCGGCGCCGTGGAACTTCTGCTTGCGCGTCTTGTAGAAGCCGCCGGCGACCCACGCCACCAGCTCCTGAACCGAGTCGCGCGTCAACTTGCCGAAGCCCTCGCAGCGCTCGCACTTCCTGCGCCGGCGCGGATGGCCCTTGCACTCGGGGCAGAAGAACACCGTCTGCGGCAGGTCGCGCACCAGCTTGCGGTAGCGCCCCTCGATGTAGAGCTTGACCTGCGGGCGCGCGGGCTCGTCGCCGCCGCGCGGACCCGCGCGGACCCGCGCGAGCCGGGCGGACTCGGAGCCGACCTCGGCGCCCGCGCCGTCCGCGCGCCCATCGAGATCGAGTTCGCCTCCATCCTCGGCGCCCGCGCCGGGCGACTCGGGGCCGTCGTGTGGTCCTCGCGCGACTTCGTGCATGGCGATCCTCCCGCGCCGCCCGAGCGGGGCGGCGCCCAACGACTGGAACGTTGCGCCCCTCCACGCTGGACGGGGCGGCGCCGGCGCGGCGCAGGCCGCGTGCGGGGCGCAGAGGATAGCCGCCGGCGGCGCGGCGCGCACGCGCGAGCTTCGCGGCCCTCCGCTGGCTACCATCCCCGCATGCATCCGATCCTGTTCGAGGTCGCCGGCTTCAAGGTGCGCGCCTTCGGCGCCATGGTGGCGCTGGGCTTCCTGCTGGGCTCGTGGATCCTCGGGCGATTGGCGGCGCGCTTCGGCCACGACCCGGAAGGCGATCCGCAGCGCTACGCCTCCATCACGACCTGGATCGTGTTCGGCGTGATCCTCGGCGCGCGCGCCATGTACGTCGTCGTGGAGACCCTGCAAGGCAGCGCGGTCGGCCAGGGCTTCCTCGAGGACCCGCTGTCGATCTTCTACGTGTGGCAGGGCGGGCTCGTCATGTACGGCGGCATGCTGGGCGCCATCGGGCTCGGCATGTGGCGCGCGCGCCAGCTCGGCGTGGCGCCCGTGCACGCGCTCGACCTCGGACTCGTCGCGGGATTCTGCGGACAGGCGGTCGGACGCGTGGGCTGCCTGCTCGTGGGCGACGACCATGGCAAGGTGGTGCCCGAGGCGTGGAGCTGGCTGCCCTTCCCCGCCACGCTGCGCGTGCCCGATCCGCTGCCGCCGGAGAGCTTGTTCGGCCTGCAGAACGCGGGCCAGCTGCTGTGGGCCACGCAGCCCTTGATGAGCATCAAGGCGCTGGTCGTGGCCTTCGTCGGCTGGCAGGTGCTCAAGCGCCGCAAGTACGCCGGACAAGTCTCGCTGGTCGTGCTGCTCGCCTACAGCGTGCTGCGCTTCGGCGTCGAGATGCTGCGCGGCGACTCGGTGCGCGGCCTGTGGTTCGACGGCGCCATCTCGACCTCCCAGCTCGTGTCGCTCGTGGTGTTCGCCTTCGCCTGCGCGATGCTGTGGCGCTGCCGCCACCGGCGCGATCCGCTGCCCGACGCGCGGCGCGCGGCCTGAGGACCTTCCATGGCCTCGCGAGGCAAGGCGGACGACTCCGGCTTGTTCGCGCCCCCGCCGCGCGAGGCGCTGCGCGCGCGCGTCGTGGCGGGCATCGACGAGGCGGGGCTCGGGCCGCTGCTCGGGCCGTACACGCTGGGCTGGTGCGCCTTCCGCGCCGAGGACCCCGCGCGCCTCGTCGACTTGTGGAGGGAGCTCGCGCCGGCCGTGTCGCGCGAGCCGGCGGCGATGGACGCGTTGGCCCTCGCCGATTCGAAGGAGGTCTGGTCGCGCACGTCGCGCGGGGCGCTGCGCCTCGAGCGCGTCGTGCGCGCCTTCGAGGCGCTGCTCGGCCTGCCGCCGCCCGCCGACGCGCGCGCGTGGTTCTCGCGCTCGGCCGGCGAGTTGTGGAGCGGCGAGCTGGAGCGCGAACCATGGTGGTCCGCCGCGCCCGCCGCCCTGTCGGCCGAGGCGCTGGAGGAGCGGGAGCTCCTGTGGCGCGACGCGGCCGCGCGCGCGCTCGCCGAGCGCGCCGGAGCGGCCGGCATCGAGCTCGTCGCGCTCGGTTCGCGCGCCGCGACGCCCGCGGAGCTCAACCGCTCGTTCGAGCGCACGGGTTCGAAGGGCGCCACCGCCTTCGAGGAGGTCGCCGCCGCGCTGCGCATCCTGTGGCGCGACCACGGCGCCGAGGGACTCTCGGTCGTGGTCGACCGCCAGGGCGGCCGCGCCCGCTACGCGCGGATCCTCTCGGCCCACCTGCCCCGCGCGCGCGTCGAGGTGCTGCAGGAGGCGCCCGGCGATTCGCGCTACGCCATCGACGACGACGAGGGCCGCCGCGGCGAGGTGCGCTTCGTCGAGCGCGCCGAGTCCCTCTCCATGCCGGTGGCGCTCGCCTCGTGCCGCGCCAAGTACGCCCGGGAGCTCGCCATGGAGGGCTTCAACCGCCACTTCGGCGCCCTGGCGCCCGAGGTCCTGCCCACCGCCGGCTACGTGGAGGATGGTCGTCGGTGGCTCCGCGAGATGCACGATCGGCTCGAGTCGCTGGGCATCGCGCGCGAGCGTCTGGTGCGCTCGCGCTGAAGCGCGGCTATCCTCTTCTCCGCCTCCCTCGAGGCATGGAGCAACCTTCGTGAAGATCGCCATCCTCGGCGCCGGCGTGTCCGGCCTCTCGCTCGCCCGCTTCCTCGTCGAGGGCGGCGTGCCCGCCGACGACCTGACCCTGTACGAGGCCGCGCCCGTCGCCGGCGGACTGTGCCGTTCGAAGACCGTCGACGGCTACACGTACGACGTCTCCGGCGGCCACATCCTGTACTCGAAGGACAAGCCCGCGCTCGATTGGATCCTGCGCCAGGGAGGCGGCCTCGAACGGTTCACCACCGTCGAGCGGCACACGCGCATCCGCTACGGCCAGCGCTGGGTCAACTACCCGTTCGAGAACGGCCTCGGAGACCTGCCGCCCGAGGCGAACTTCGAGTGCCTGCGCGGCTACGTCAACGCCTGGCACGACCGCGCCTCGCGCGGCACGAGCGCGCCCAAGGAGTTCGGCGCGTGGGTGCGCTGGCGCTTCGGCGCCGGCATCGCCGAGCACTTCATGGACCCCTACAACGAGAAGGTCTGGAAGCGCGCGATGCACGAGCTGACCTCGGACTGGGTCGCCGGTCGCGTGCCCGACGCCCCGGTCGACGACGTGCTGCGCTCGTCGGTGGGCATCCGCACCGAGGGCTACACGCACCAGTCGGTCTTCCACTATCCGCTCGTGGGCGGCTTCCAGGCCATCACCGACGCGCTGCACGAGAAGCTCGCCGCGCGCGTCAAGCTCGGTCGCCGCATCGAGCGCGTCGAGAAGTCCGGTTCGGCGTGGAAGGTCGACGGCGAATCGCACGACTGCGTGGTCTCCACCCTGTCCCTGACGGACATGCCCGCGATCGTGCCCTCCATGCCGGAGGACGTCGCGCGCGCCTGCAGGGAGCTCGAGTACAACGGCATCGTCTGCATCCTCGTGGCCCTCGACCGGCCGGCGCACCCGCCGCTGTCGTGGATCTACCTGCCGCACGCCACCCAGGGCCCCGCCAACCGCGTGACGTACATGTCCAACTACTCGCCGCACCTGGCGCCGGCGGGCAAGAGCTCGTTCCTGTGCGAGGTGACCGTGCGGGGCGGCGCGCCCTATCCGGGGGCGCAGCTCGAGCACGAGGTCGTCGAAGGCCTGGTGCAGGCGGGCATCGCGCGGCGCGACGAGGTGCTGTTCACGGATCGCAGCGAGATCCGCCAGGCCTACGTCGTCTTCGACCATGGCTACGCCACGCGCCGCCAGGTCGCGTTGTCGTGGCTCGAAGGCCATGGAGTGACCCAGCTCGGCCGCTTCGGCCGCTTCGAGTACGACAACTCCGACCAGTGCGTCATCAAGAGCCGCGCGCTGGCGCAGAAGCTCCTCCAGCGCCGCCAGACCGGCGCCTGAGGCGCGGCAGGACGACGCATCGTCCAGCGCGCTTCGCCGACGTTGGCACGGGCGCGGGGGTGGATCGGTCGCCCGCGCCGGGCAAGTTCCGTGCGGAAACGAGTTCCGGAAGATCGGACCCGAAGCACAGCGGCGCGCGTAAGTCTCGATGCGACTCCCTTGCGATAGGAACATATTTCCGATTTAAGACCCTCAAAGAATTGCATTTAAGAATTCCAAAGCAATTGCACTTTCCTTAATTGAAGGCCCTCGGCTATCGTTTCGCGAATCTGGACCGGAGCAGGTGGCGCACTCGCAGCCCACCCGCCCCCGTGCCCAGGTTCCCCGGCAACCGCAACGGCCGGGCGAGGGGACCGCCTCCCTTCGCTCGACGACTAGGGACCTGACTTCCATGACCACCGCATCGTTCCGCTTCTCGCTCCACGCCCCCGCCATCCTCCTCGCCGCCTTGGCCGCCTCCTGCAATGGCGGCGGCGACGGTTCGTCGACCGTGCCCGAGCTCGAGCTCGCCTACGCCGACGACGACCTGGTGCTCGCCACCGGCGCGACGCTCGCGCCCATGGCGCCCGAGATCGATCCGGCCAACTGGACGTGGACGGTCGAACCCGCGCTGCCCGCGGGCCTCGTGCTCGATCGTCAAACGGGCGTGGTGTCGGGCTTGCCGACCGCCGCGGCGCCCCGCGCCTGGTACACCGTGCGCGCCAGCTCGACGCACGGAATCGCGGAGCGCGCGATCCGCATCGCCGTGGCCGACCCGATCCGCTTCGCGTACGTCAGCTCGGACGCCGACGACACGATCAGCGCCTTCACCTACGACGCGCTCGACGGCGACCTCGCGCGGCGCGACTTCTCGGCGACCTCGGTGGGCGAAGCGGCTCCCGGCCAGCTCGTCGTGCACCCGCTGGGCAACTGGGCGTTCTCGCCCAACGAGGCCAGCGGCAACATCACGACCTGGAGCCTCGACGTCGAGTCCGGCCGCCTGACCAAGGTGGACGTCGACGAGCTGGGCGTCGGCCCGCACGCCGTGGCCATCCACCCGGCCGGCCGACTGCTGTACGCCGTCGACCTGGAGCAGAACCTGCTGGTGGGCTTCTCGTTCGACCCGATCGCCGGAGTCCTCGAGCGCCTCGAGGCCACCGTGCCGACCGGCACGCGCCCGAGCTCGCTGGTCTTCGACGCCAGCGGCCGCTTCCTGTTCGTCGCCACGTCCGGCACGCCTGGCAACGGCGCCGGCAGCACCGTGCAGACCTACGCCGTCGGTTCGCGCGGATCCCTCGCGCCGCGCGGACTGCCCTTCAAGCTGTACGGCGGACGCCCGACCTCGATCGTGCCCGACCCGCAGCGCCAAGTGCTGTACGCCACGCTGGAGGCCTTCGACGCGTTCGTCGTCCTGGGCTACGACGACGCGGGCGCCCTCAGCGGCATCCAGCTGCGCCAGGCCGGCGAAGGCGTGTGCTCGCTGGCGGTGCACCCCTTCGAGCCGCGCCTGTACACCGTGGCTCGCGCCGAAGGCACGCTGCGCTCCTTCGCGATCGACGAGGCGACGCTGCAGGTGGCCGAAGTCTCGAGCCAGCCCGCCGGCCTCGAGCCCGTGCAGGTGGTGGTGGACACGCTGGGCGAGCGCCTGCTGACGATCTGCCGCGGCTCGCGCGAGCTCGCCAGCTGGACGCTGGGCGACGGCTCGCAACCGCCCGCGAAGGACTCGGCCTACGCGCTGCGCGGCACGCCCAACAAGATCGGCTGCGCCGTGGGCGATCGCCCGGCCGCGTGGCTGCCGTGCTTCGTGCACGTGGTCGCCACGGAGTCCGAGCAGGTCTCCTCGTACACCATCGACGGTTCCGACGGCAGCGTCGACAACTCGGGCGCCGTCGAGCTGCCCGGGCGCACGCCGTCCACCATCGTGCTCGACGCGCGCCTGCGCCACGCCTTCGTGGTCAACGCCGCCGACGGCACGATCTCGCGCTACGCCGTCGACGCCCTGACGGGCGCCTTGACGCCGCGCGACGGCGATGTGTCCGTGCTCGGCCGCATCCGCCACATCGCCACCGAGCTGTCGGGACGCTTCCTCTACGGCGTCGCCGAGGAGGGCGTCGAGGGCAACGGCAAGCTGCACGCATGGGCGATCGACCAGGTCACCGGCGAGTGCGTCCACATCGGCGCCAGCCCGACCGGCGCCCACCCGCGCCAGGTGGCCGTCGATCCGACCGGCGAGTTCATCTACGTCCTCGTCGCCGGCCCGAACGAGGCCGCGCCCACGATGAACGTCTACCGCGCCGACGCGCGCACCGGCCTGGCCTTCGCCGGGGCGGCCATGTCGCTCGACCAGATGCCGTCGCAGATCGCCTTCCACCCCTCGGCGCGCTGGATGCACCTGCCCATGCCGGCCTCGGGCCTCGTCGCGCGCTTCGAGATCGAGCGCGCCTCGGGCGCGCTGGTGCCGCGCCCCGACGCGTCGCCGGCCTTCGGCCCTGAGCCGTTCGCGGTGGCCTTCTCCGCCGACGGCAAGTGGGGCTACATCGCCTACAAGGGTGGAGCCGGCCTCGGCATGGTCACGCGCAACAGGGTCGGCGCCGCGGGCGAACTCGAGCCGGGCAGCTGGGCCGCCACCGCGGGCTCGAACCCCGTGGCCTTGTCGCTCGCGCCGGGCAACGACCTGCTGTACGCGCTCAACGCCGGCGGCGACGACATGACCCCGTACCAGATCCAGGGCGACGGCACGCTCGCCAACCAGCCCAACGTGCTGGTCGGCCTGCAGCCGAGCGGACTGTCGGTGACGGGCATCACGCGCTGACGCGAGCCATCCGCGACGCGCCCTCTGGCGCCACGACCGCGCGGCGGTCATCCTCGCCTCCTCGGAGGACGAAGATGATCGCCGCGATGCTTTGCGCCAGCCTGTTCGCCGCCCCGGCGGGAGACCGCGTCACCGGTTCGAGCTTCCAGACGCGCAGCGTCGCCTACGGGGCGCGCGGCATGGTGGCCACCAGCATCCCGCAGGCCACGCTCGCCGGACTCGACATCCTGCGCGCCGGCGGCAGCGCGGCCGACGCGGCCATCGCCGCCAACGCGGTCTTGTGCGTGGCGGAACCCACCGGCTGCGGCGTGGGCGGCGACCTGTTCGCGCTCGTGTGGAACCCGCGCGAGAAGCGCGTCGAAGGACTCGAGAGCAGCGGCGCCTCGCCGCTCGAACTCGGCTTGGAGGAGTTCGAGCGCCGCGGCCTGGCGCGCATCCCCTCCTTCGGTCCGCTGCCCATCTCCACGCCCGGCTGCGTGGAAGGCTGGACCGCGCTGCACGCGCGCCATGGCAAGCTGCCGCTGGCGCAGGTGCTGGAACCCGCGATCAAGGCCGCCAAGGAGGGCGTGCCCACCGCGGACCTCGTCGCGCACTACTGGGAGCGCAGCGTGGCGCGCCTGTCGGGCGAGGCCAACTTCCGCGCCGAGATGACGCTCGACGGCCGCGCGCCGAAGAAGGGCGAAGCCTGGCGCAACCCGGGCCTCGCCAAGGTGCTCGAGCGCGTGGCGCGCGCGGGCCGCGCGGGCTTCTACGAGGGCGAGACGGCGCGCGCCACCGTCGAGTCCACGCGCGCCGCGGGCGGATTCCTCTCGCTGGCCGACCTCGAGCGGCATCGCGCCATCTGGACCACGCCCGTGTCGCTCGACTACCGCGGCGTGCGCGTGTGGGAACTGCCGCCTCCGGGCCAGGGCGTGGCGGCGCTGCAGATCCTCGGCATGCTCGAGCGCTTCGACGTGCGCGCCATGGGTCGCGCCAGCGAGCTCTGGGTCCACCACTTCGTCGAGGCCAAGAAGCTGGCCTTCGAGGACCGCGCGCGCTGGTACGCCGATCCGTCGTTCGTGGACGTGCCGGTGGCGGGCCTCGTGTCGGACGAGTACTGCGCCGAGCGCGCCAAGCTCATCGGCGAGAAGAGCGCCAAGCGCGTCGAGGCGGGCAACCCCGCGCTCGAGCAAGGCGACACCATCTGCCTCGCCGTGGCCGACGAGTCGGGCATGATGGTCAGCCTCGTGCAGAGCAACTACCGCGGCATGGGCAGCGGCGTCGCCGTCGCGGGCCACGGCTTCGTGCTGCAGAACCGAGGCGAGATGTTCGATCTCGCGCGCGGGCGCGCCAACACGTACGCGCCCGGCAAGCGGCCGTTCCACACGATCATCCCCTGCATGCTGACGCGCGGCTCCGAACCGTGGGTCGCCTTCGCGCTGATGGGCGGCGCCATGCAGCCGCAAGGCCACGCGCAGATCGTCGCCAACCTGGTCGACTTCGACCTCGACCTGCAGGAGGCCGGAGACGCGCCGCGCATCCACCACGAGGGCTCCAGCGAGCCCACCGGCGAGCGCATGGTCGATGGCGGACGCGTGCACCTCGAGTCCGGCCACGACTGGGAGGTCGTGCGCGCGCTGCTGCGGCGCGGGCACGTGGTCGGCTGGAACGACGGCGAGTACGGCGGCTACCAGGCCGTGATGCGCGACGGCGCGCGCGGCGTGTGGATCGGCGCCAGCGAATCGCGCAAGGACGGCCTCGCGCTCGGCTGGTGAAGCTTCGCCGCGCCCTCGCGCGGCCCTAGTCCCGCGCGAGAGCGCGCCGCGCGAGGGCCAGTTCCTCGCGCACCGCGGCGACGAGCGACGCCTCGCCGGACACCGGCTCCCGCTCGGCGTCCGGCGCCCGGCCCTCCAGCTGCAGTTCGAGGGCGCCGAACCTGTCGAGGGAGGGTGCGTGCCCCTTGCCGTGCGCGACGAGCCCGCAGCGCGCCAGCAGCAAGTCCGCGGCGAGCCGTCGCGCGGAATCCGCCTCGGCGAGGGTGCGCCAACCGGCCTCGTGCGCCTCGGCCGCCAGCAAGGCGCCTCGCGCGTCGCCCGTCTCGAGCAGCGCGCCCGCCAGCACGCCTTGCGCCTCGAAGGCCAGTGGGTGGCGCGCGGCCTGTGGCCCGAATCCCGCCAGGGCGGCGCGCGCGGCGGCCGCGCCCTCGTCGAATTCGCGGGCAGCCAGGTGCGCGTGGGCCAGTTCCAGGTCGAGGCAGGCGACCAGCCGATGGCGGCTCGCTTGCGACGCGTCGGCGCGCGCTCGCAGC
>JBEBCR010000291.1:0-10488 GCA_041157565.1 Planctomycetota bacterium
AGCCAGGCGGCGAGGGCGCTCTCCACGCCAGCGGGTTCCTGCGCCTCGTCCGCGTCGCGCGGACGGCGCAGGAAGAGGCGCGTCACGCCGATCCCGTCCTCGTCGCGCCGCTCGCTCGCGAGGTGCGAGGCGGCGACGCCCTCGGCGGCGCACAGCACCTCGACCGGGTGCCCGAGGCGCGCGAACGCGAGCGCCAAGGCCCGCGCGTGCAGCTCGACGCCGGCGGCGCGCTCGGGCGGCCAGCCATGCACGAGCAGGGCGATGCGCAGGGGGGCGGACACGGCAGGATGATACTTCAGGCCATCCACGCGCCGTTGTTGGCGTCCACGCCTTGCCCGGTCACGCCGCGCGCGTCCTCCGACAACAACCAACGCACGACGCCCGCCACCTCGCGCGGCGTCCCCATCCGCCCGAGCGGGACGGCGGACATGGCGACGCGGCGCGCCTCCTCGAAGGAGACGCCCATGCCGCGCGCCATGCCTTCGAGGCCCTCGCGCGCCATGTCCGTGTCGACCCAGCCGGGGCACACCGCGTTGACCTGCACGTTCGCGCCCGCGAGCTCCGCCGCCAGCGCGCGCACGAGGCCGAGGATGCCCGCCTTGGAGGCGCAGTAGCCGCTGTAGCCGCCGACGCCGATGCGCGCGAGGATCGAGGAGGTGGCGACGAGGTGGCGCGTCGCGGGGCCGGGCGCGAGCCGCCGCTCGGCGGCGCGGAAGGTGTGGTACGTGCCGGCGAGGTTGGTGGCGACGAGGTCGTCGAAGCGGTCCTCCGCGCCGGGCGCGTTGGGACCGCCGACGCCCGCGTTGGCGACGGCGGCGTGCACGGCGCCGAAGAGCGCGCAGGCCTGGTCGAAGGCGCGCTCGACCGAGTCGAGCCGGCGCACGTCCGTCGCCTGCGCCGCGGCGTGGCCGCCGGATTCGCGGATGGCTTTCGCCACCGACTCGAGGCGCGCCAGGTCGCGACCGCACAGGCTGACCAGCGCGCCCTCCGCGGCGAGGCGTTCCGCGATGGCGCGGCCGATGCCAGTGCCCGCGCCGGTGACGAGGATGTGGCGTCCTTGGAAGGCGTGTCCTTGCATGCGCGCCGATTGTGGCGAGCGGCCGCGCGCGGCGCCATGGCGGGCCGTGCTAGCTTCTGGCGGTGCTGACCAAAGCCGAACTGCAAGCGGCCCGGCGCAGCGCGGCGCGCGCCGTGGAGGCCGCCGCCGAGGCCATCCTGCGCGAGGCGCGGCGCGGGCTCTCCGTCGAGCTCAAGCCGGACGAGAGCCCGGTGACGAGCGCCGACCTCGCGGCGGAGGAGGCGATCCTCGCCATCCTGCGCGCCGACTGGCCGGGCGCGTCGATCCTCGCAGAGGAGTCCGGCGCCACGAGCGGCGACCCGCGCCTGGCGTGGATCGTCGATCCGCTCGACGGCACGCGCGGCTTCGCGCGCGGCGGCTCGCACTACGGTCCCCTGGTGGGACTCGAGTGCGAGGGACGCGTCGTGGCGGGCGCCATGGCGCTGCCCGCGCTGGGACGGCGCTACGACGCGGCGCTCTCCTTGGGCTGCGCGCGCGACGGGCGCGCGCTGCGGCTCGCGCCTTGCGCCGACTGGAGCCGCGCGACGGTCTCCGTCGGCGAGTGGTCGCGACTCCTGCGCGGTCCGCGCGCGGACGCGCTCGCCGAGCTCGCGCGCGAATGCGCCAGCGTGCGCGCCTTCGGCGACGTCGCCTCGCTCGCCATGCTGCTCGACGGGGAGGCCGACCTGTGGATCGAGGGCGGAGTCCGGCCGTGGGACCTCGCGCCCGGGCAGATCCTAGTCGAGGAGTGCGGCGGCGCGTTCAGCGACTTCGAGGGTCGCGCCACGATCCACTCGGGCGAGGCCCTGGCGGGGACGCCCGCCATGCACGCGCTCGCGCTGGCCCGCCTGCGCGCGGGCGGCCGCTGAAAATCGGTATTTGAAATACCACTTTTCGGCGGGCGCGCGCGCGACGCGCGCGGATCAGTGGCCCTGCGCCTCGAGCCAGCGCTCGGCGTCGATGGCCGCCATGCAGCCCGTGCCGGCGGCGGTGACGGCCTGGCGGTAGGTCTTGTCCATCACGTCGCCGCAGGCGAACACGCCCTCGACGTTGGTCCAGGTGCCCTTGGCGACGCGGATGTAGCCGGCCTCGTCCATGTCGATCTGGCCCTTGAACACCGAGCTGTTGGGCTCGTGGCCGATGGCGATGAACACGCCGTCGCAGGCGAGCTCGCTCTTCGCGCCGGTGCGCGTGTCCTTGACGACGACGCCGCGCACGCGCTTCTTGTCGGAGAGCGACAGGACCTCCTCGAGGGCGGCGTTGAGCAGCCAGCTGATCTTCGGGTTGGCCTTGGCCCGATCGAGCATGATCTTGCTGGCGCGGAACTCCTCGCGGCGGTGGACGACCACGACCTCCTTGGCGAAGCGCGTCAGGTAGTTGGCCTCCTCCATCGCCGTGTCGCCGCCGCCGACGACCAGCACCTTCTTCTCCTTGAAGAACGCGCCGTCGCAGGTGGCGCAGGCCGACACGCCGAAGCCCATCAGCTCCTTCTCGCTCGGCAGGCCGAGCAGGCGCGCCGACGCGCCGGTCGAGATGATCACCGAGCGGGCGAGGTACTCGCCCATGTCCGTCTTGAGCTTGAACGGCCGCGCGCGGAAGTCGACCTCCTGCACCATCTCGAAGCGGATCTCGGTGCCGAAGCGCTCGGCCTGGCGCTGGAACAGCTCCATCATCTGCGGGCCGTGCACGCCGTCGGGGAAGCCCGGGTAGTTCTCGACGTCGGTGGTGATCGTCAGCTGGCCGCCGGGCTGCATGCCCTGGAAGAGCAGCGGCTTGAGGTTGGCGCGGGCGGTGTAGACCGCCGCGGTGTAGCCGGCGGGGCCGGAACCGATGATGACGACGTCGCGGACTTCGCTCATGTTGCTCTTGGCGTCCGGGGGCGCACGGCTCCGCGGGCGGGGCGCAGAGTGTAGAGTCCGAGGCGTTCCGCGTCACGAAGGCCCCCGCCCGAGCCCATGCACGACACCCCCGCCCTGCTCGCCGCCGCCAAGGAACTCGCCACGCGCGTGCGCTCGGCCGTCCACGGAGCGGTCGCGGCGGCCGCCGCGCGCGGCGAGACGGCCAGCCTCGCGCGCGAAGTGGCGCAGGGCGCCGGCGACACGACCTTCGCCATCGACGCCTGCGCCGAGGCGGCGGTCGAGGCGTGGCTCGTCGAGCGCGCGCGCGTCGCGCCGCTGTCGCTCTTGACCGAGGACGCGGGCTGGCGCCACCTCGGACCGGACGGCGCGGGCGGCGCGCGGGCGCTCGCGGGCTTCGACCATGGCGGAGCGCGCTTCGTCGTCGATCCCGTCGACGGCACGCGCAACCTGATGGCCGACCTGCGCCCGGCGTGGTGCGTGGTGGCCGCCTGCCCGCCCGGGCCGTCGCAGCCGCGCCTGTCGCAGGCCGTCGCGGGCGTCGTCTGCGAGCTGCCCGACTCGCGCGCGCGCGCCGGACGCGTCCTGTGGGCCGCGCGCGGCGAGCACGCCATGCTCGAGCAGCGCGCGCTCGCCGACGACGCGCTCGAATGGCGTCGCCCGCTGCGCGCCGACGGCGAGGCGCGCGTCGACGCGGGCTACTTCCCCTTCTTCCGCTACCTGCCCTCCGAGCGCGTGCAGCTGGCGCGCATCGAGGCCGCGTTCTTCGCGCGACTGGCGCGCCACGAGCGCGCCGTCGAGCGGCGCATCCTCGACGACCAGTACATCTCCAACGCCGGGCAACTGGCGCTCTTGTGCCTGGGCACCTACCGCATGGTGTGCGACCTGCGCGCGCACCTCGCCGCGCGCGACGGCCGCGAGACCTTGTCCTCCAAGCCCTACGACTGCGCCGGCGCCATCGTCGTGGCGCGCGAGGCCGGCTGCCAGGTCGACGACGCCGAGGGCGGACGCCTCGACTTCCCGCTCGACGCCACGACGCGCGTGTCGTTCGTGGGCTGGCACAACCTCGCCAGCAAGGAGCGCATGGGCCCGCACCTGGCGGCCGCGCTGCGCGAGCATTGAGCCGGCGCGGCGCGCCTCAACCGCGGTCGCGCGCCACGTCGAAGGCGTCGAAGGCCCGCCCGCCGAGCCACACGATCCCCGCGCAGCAGAGGGCGAGCACGAACCAGGCGACGGAGAGCGCCGCCGTCCACGCCACCGTTGGCGCGAAGTCCGCCGCCTGCAGTCCGTAGAGGAGGATCGCGCCGGGCAGCAGCGCGACGAAGAGCGATCCGCCCATGAAGAAAAGGCGCAGGAGCATCAGCACCAGCGCGCGGCCCATGTGCAGGAAGGCGCTGTCCTCGCCCGGGGTGTAGCGCACGGGCGCGCGCAGGAACACGGCGTTGTCGATCGCCACCCAGGCGAGGCCCAGGAGGGGCTGGAAGAGGACGGCCGCCACGTGCCAGCCCGCGATCGACCCCGCGAACGCGGCGGGCGCGAGCACGCCTAGGGCGACGATCAGCCACACGAGCAGCGTCTCCGGCGCGATGACGGCGAGGAAGACGGTGGCGCCGCCCACCGGCCAGGCCTTGAGCTGGTCCATCTGGTGGAGGCGCGAGCGGAAGTCGAAGCGCAGGCTCGAGCACAGGTAGGCGGTGCCCACCACCAGCAGCAGCGCGACTCCGCCGCTCGCCGCCAGGCGCGCCTCCTGCAGCGCGTCGACGCCCGCCTGCGCGGCGGCGCTGGAGGCGAGCTTGCGCGACAGCATGTGCGAGAAGAAGGCCAGCAGCGCGCCGGCGACGACGAGGAGGAACAGCGTGCCGCGCGCCTTGCGCAGGATGGCGGCGAGCTCGTTGCGCGCGATGGCGCCGAACGGTCCGCGGCCGAAGAGCCAAGGCGGCGTCCAGCCGAAGGGCGCGCGCGCGGCCTCGGCCTGGTTGGCGACCCCGCCCTTCCTCATGCGGTTCAGGCGGCGCGCCACGTCCGCGCTGGTCTCGAGCGACAACTCGCGGAAGTCCACCTTGAGCGCGCAGGTGGCGCGGCGCGCCAGCCACAGGAAGGCGAGCCCGAAGGCGAAGCTCGGCGCGAAGGTGGCGAAGTCGCGCGCCACCATGGCGCGCGCCCACGGCCACGCGGGCAGGAGCAGCGCCTGCAGGAAGGCCGAGTCGCGCAGCGACTCCAGTTCCGGCGGGGCGAAGGGCGACTCTTCGGGACCGAAGACCAGCCAGACGGCGAGGAGGCCCAGCGCGACGCCGCCGACGATGGAGAACAGGCGCAGGGGCAGGCGCTTGGCGAGGCGCGCCAGGCGGTTCTCCGCGTCGCCGAACAGGATGGCGGCGGCTTGGCCGAGCACGGGCACGGTGAGCATGGCGAGCGCGGCGCCGCAGAAGCCGTAGAGGCCGTTGCCCGCGCGCTGGGCGCAGACCACGCCGAACAGCGCTGCGCCGAACAAGGAACGCGACTGCGCGGTCGTCAGGCGGTAGGCCACGAGCTGGGCGCGCGTCAAGGGCGCCGAGAACAGGCGCTCGATCTCCTCGCGCGGCAGGAACAGGCCGCGGAACTGCAGCGCGCCGAGGATCGACAGCAGCACGATGCCCGCGATGGCGACCTGCGCCACGAAGAGCGCCGTGCGCTCGTCCGGCGGCTCGGCCGCCTCGCGCATCCCGCCCGCCGCGCCCTTGAACAGCGAGAAGATCCAGGCCCCCATCAGGAGCAGGCCCAGCCCGAAGAACAGCATGCCGGCGGGGCGCTTGGCGCGCCGCACCTGCAGGCGCAGCGCGCCCTTGAACTTGAGCTTGGCGAGCAGGCGCAGCGACGCGTCGCCGTGCAAGCCGACCGCCGCGCGCGGTCCCTCGTGCGCGTCCCCCGCCACGCGCCGTCAGCCCTTCGGGTCCTTGGTGATGGCGAAGAAGATGTCCTCGAGGCTCGAACCCGGGGCGACGCGCGCGCGCGCCTCCTCCAGCGTGCCGTCGAACACCTTGGCGCCGCGGTCGAGGATCAGGATGCGGTGCGCCAGCTCCTCGATCAGGTCGAGCTGGTGCGAGGACAGCACCACGGCCGAGCCCGCCTCGGCGCGCCGCTGGATCGACTGCTTGGCCGAGCGGATGCCGCGCGGATCGAGGCCCGAGAGCGGCTCGTCCATCAGGAGCAGCCGCGGCTCGTGGAGCCACGCGCAGGCGAAGGCCAGCTTCTGGCGCATGCCGCGCGACAGCTCGCCGCCGAGCGCGTCGCGCTTCTCCGTCAACTCGAAGTCCGACAACAGCGCGTCGGCGCGCGCGCGCCACTCGCGCACGCGGTACAGCGCCGCGGAGAACTCCATGTGCTCCCACACGGTGAGCGTGTCGAAGGGCTGCGGATCGTCGGGGATCCAAGCCAGGCGCGACTTGGCCTGCTGCTCGTGGAGCGCCACGTCCCAGCCGTCGACGAGGATGCGCCCTTCGGCCACCGGCAGCACGCCGGCGATCGAGCGCAGGGTCGAGGTCTTGCCGGCTCCGTTCGGACCCACGAGTCCGAGGATCTCGCCCGGCTGCACGACGAAGGACAGGTCGTGCACGGCCCGATGGGTCTCGTAGGTCTTGCCGAAGGCCAGCACCTCCAGCGCGGGGGCTTGCGACGCGTTCACGGGGCAGAGCTTACGCGATCGGCCCCCGCGCCGCACTTGGCGGGCGGCCTCGCCGCTTGCCACAATGGAAGCCTGCGCGCCGCGCGCGCGCCAAGTCCACCTCCACCCAGCAGATCCGCCATGAGCCAAGCCACCACCGCGACCGGGCCCTTCCAGCTTCCTCCGCTGCCTTGGAAGGACGACGCCCTCGCGCCGCACATCAGCGCCGAGACGATCTCGTTCCACCACGGCAAGCACCACAAGGCCTACCTCGACAACCTGAACAACCTGGTCAAGGACAAGCCGTACGCGACGATGACCCTCGAGCAGGTCGTGGTCGCCTCGTCGAAGAACCCGGCCGAGGCCGGCATCTTCAACAACGCGGCGCAGGTGTGGAACCACACGTTCTACTGGCACTCGATGAAGCCGGGCGGCGGCGGCGCCCCGACCGGCAGGATCGCCGAGAAGATCGCCGCCGACTTCGGCGGCTACGACAACTTCAAGGCGCAGTTCGCCGAGGCGGCCAAGACCCAGTTCGGCAGCGGCTGGGCCTGGCTGGTGCTCGACGGCGGCAAGCTCTCGATCGTCAAGACTTCGAACGCGGCGACGCCGCTGACCGAAGGCAAGAAGTGCATCCTGACCTGCGACGTGTGGGAGCACGCCTACTACGTCGACTACAGGAACCGCCGCCCCGACTACGTGGCGACCTTCCTCGAGAAGCTCGTCAACTGGGACTTCGCCAACGCCAACCTCGGCTGATCCAAGGCTCGACGCCTCGCGACGCGCGCGGCCCGGCCCCTGGTCGGGCCGCGCGGCGGTGGTGGCGCGGCGAGCGCGCCTCTCAAGGCAGCACGCCGGCCGAGGTCAGGCGCCGCAGCGACCAATGCAGGCCGAGCGTCGCGCGCGCCAGCCGTTGCGCGTCGACCTTGTCGCGCGTGTCGCCGGGACCGCCGAGCTCGCGCGAGCGCCAGGTCCCGCCATCGCCCGCGTAGACGGCCGGGACCCCGGCCTCGGACAGGCCGCGCAGGCCCGCGCAGCCATCGACCAGGGCGAGGCTCGGCAGCGCCGCGCCCTCGGAGGGCAGGCGCGAGCCTTCGCGGAACGCTCCGGCTGCGAGGCGCAAGGCCTCGCGCCCGCGCCAATCCGACACGAACAGGAGATGGTCGGCGCCGGCCGGCACGAACGGCGCCAGGGCGAGCGGCAAGTCCTCGTACTCGCCGCCGTATCGACCGAGCGACCCGAGCACCAACGCCGCCTTGACCTTCTGGCCGCGCGCGTCGGCGCGACGCAGCGCGCGCGCCGCGCCGCCCTCGTCCGCCGCGAAGGCGAACACCAGTCCGCGCTCGCAGGGCACGTCGACGTGCAAGGCGGCCAACTCCAGCGCCGCGGCGGCGCTCGTGGCCCACAAGCCAGCGCCCGGCGAGCGCGGACCAGCGCCATGGCGCGCCAGCACCAGCACGACCTCCTCCTCGAGCTTGAGGCCTTCGCGCCGGCACTCGAGGTCGCCGCCTTCGCAGTCCTCGACCTCCCAACCGGCGCGCGCGAGTCGGCGCGCCACGACGACGCGCCCGGACTCGAACGCGCCGCGCGACTCGCCCGGCTCGCTCGCCAAGGACTCGACGAGCTCGCCGAGGCGCTCGGCTGCGTCCGCCTCCGCGGCATCCAGCTCGGTCCACGGACCGGCGGCGCGCTCGAGCGGCAGCGCTCCCGAGTACAGGCCCACGACGGCCACGAAGGCCGCGCCGAGGCCGGCTCCCATCCAGCTCCTCACGGTCGATCTCCCCTCCTTGGCGGGCCTTTCGGCCTCGTCAAGGGCTCCACTTGAAGCTGCGGGCGTTTTCGAGGACCGAAGCCGCGCTGGGCGGCGGCCCGACGCGACGCAGGAGGAGCAAGGTGAGGAGTCGCAGCACGGAACTGGCGCCGAAGAGCCACATCAGTCCCTGCGCGCCGCCGCCGAAGGCGGAGAGCAGCGCGGCTCCGGCGAGCGACCCGCCCGCCACGGCGCAGGCGTTGGCGAAGTTGTGGCAGGAAAGCACGCTGGTGCGCTCCTCGTGCGGGATGGACTCGAAGAAGGTCAGCAGCGTGGCCAGTTCCCACGCCGCCCAGGCGAATCCGGCGAAGACCTGCGCGCACAAGAGCCAGGCGAAGTCGTCGGAGAGGATCCACATGGCGCTCGTGGGCACGGTGCCGATGGCGCCGAGCCACAGGAGCGCCTGCACTCCATGGCGCTCGGCGAAGCGGCCGTGCAGCGGGGTCGCCGCGAACTTGGCCGCCACTGCGGCCGCCACCAGCGCCATGTACTCGAGGTACCCGAGCCGCAGCGTCTCGAGCATGTAGGGCGCGAAGTAGGGCGCGGAGACGTAGGCGGCGAACTGCAGCGAGAGGATGTAGACGAGCACGCGACCGTCCGAACCGTGGCGGAAGCGCCCGAGGTACTCGAGGAAGCGCACGCGGCGCGCGTCGCGCGGCAGCGGCTCGACCTCGCCCTGGCGCGCGAGCAGGACGCTCGAGTAGACGCGCGCCACGCTGGCGAAGCCGAAGACGAGCGCGAAGCCGAGCAGCGGGGACTCGGCGGCGGCGAAGACCTGCAGGATCCATCCGCCGGCGAACAAGCCCAGCACCTGGAACACGTGCAGCATGCGGTGGCGCCGCGCGAAGTAGCGGATGCGCACGCGCGCCGGCACCAGGGTCGCCACCCACGTGCTCCACGGCGGATGCGAGGACAGGCCCGCGGCCCAGTACAACGCCGCCGAGCCGTACAAGGCCCAGGCCGGCATGTCGCCGAGGATCGCGCAGGCGAGCATCGGCAGGAAGCTCGTCGCCTGCACGAGGGCGCAGGCGGAGACGAAGCGCCGCTGCGAGCCCACGAGCTCGACCAGCGTCGGCGTCAGGAGCTGCACGGTGGCGCCGAGCAGGAGCGGAACGGTCGAGACGAGGCCCGCCACCGTCTCGCCGTAGCCGAGCGCGACGGCGAAGGCGGCGATGTACAGCTCGCCCATGCCGACCATCAGGGCCCACGCCAGGCCGTCGACCCAGATGGTGCGCAGGTCGCGCCGCATGGCGCCGGCTGGGCGCGCGTACGACTCGACCCGGTCGCCGGGCGCCAGGCCCGCCGTCCTGGCGGCCTCGTGCGGAGCGTCCAAGCGTGCTTCGTCGACCATGGTGGAGAACGACGATGGTGGCATGCGCGCGGGGGTGGCGGGAAGTGGCTGCCTGCCGGAGGCGGCCTCCCGCAGGCCGTGGTCGAGCGGCGTCCCGTCCGCGGCACGAGGACGCGGCCGCTCGAAGCATGCCCGACGCGGGCCGCGCGGCGCGCCAATCGCTAGGGTGGAGGCGCGCATGAGCTTCCCCGAGATCGTGGCCCACCGCGGCTTGGCGGCCGTCTTGCCGGAGAACACGCTGGCGGCCTTCACCGCGGCGCTGGAGGCCGGCCTCCTCCACCTCGAGTGCGACGTGCTGCTCTCGAAGGATGGAGCGCCCGTCGTGTTCCACGACCGCGACCTGCGGCGCTTGTGCGGCGCCGAGGGCGTGGTGCACGAGTTCGAGCTGGCGCGACTGCGGCGGGAGTCCGTGCGCGGCGAGCCGATCCCGACGCTCGTGGAGCTCGTCGAGCTCCTGCTGCGCCACCCGGGCGCCATGCTGCACGTGGAGGCCAAGCGGCAGGCGCTGGAGGCGCACGGCAGGGAACGCGTGCTGGAGGCCATCGCGCGCGCCGTCGCCCCGCTGGCGTCGCGCGCGAGCCTGATCAGCTTCGACCTCGAGTTCCTGGCGCTGGCGCGCGCGCGCACGCACTTCGCCATCGGCGCCGTGTGCGCGCGGCACGAGGAGGCGCGCTCGAGCGTCGTGGCGCGCCTCGCGCCCGACTACGTGTTCGCCGACCTCGAAGGCCTGCCGGCCTCGGGGGAGCTGGGCGTCCCGGGCGCGGACCTCGTCGT
>JBEBCR010000292.1:0-2855 GCA_041157565.1 Planctomycetota bacterium
TGGGCGAGATCCTGCGGCGCGTGGCGCCGTTGTGGCTGCGCTGCTCGCCGTCCGACCTCGGGTTGTCGTCGCAGGTGCGCTCGCCGCACTTCCAGCGGCCGACGTTGTACCTGTACGACGCGGTGCAGGGCGGCGTGGGACTGTCGGAGGCTCTGCACGCCTCGTGGCGCGACCTCGTGCGTTCCGCGCTCGACGTGGTGGCGCATTGCCCGTGCGACAGCGGCTGCCCGGGTTGCGTCGGCCCGCGCGAGGAAGTCGGGCCGCTGGGCAAGTCGACCGCGCTCGGCGTGCTGCACCACCTCGCCGAGGGCCCCGAGCCCGTGGCGGCCGATCCCGAGCGCGTCGACGAGCGCGACCCGCGCTCGGCCGAACTGGAGTCGGCCGAGGCCTGAGCCGCGCGCAGGCGGCGGAATAGGACCATGGGCGAAGACCTGCGTGCACGCTTGCGTCGCCTGCGCCGCGAACCGGCGTCGGAGGCGCCTTCGTCGCCCGTGGAACTCGCGCCGAGCGCGAACGCGCACGAGACGGAGGGGGCGGCGGGGGCGGCGGGGGCGGCGGGGAAGCCCGCGTCCGCCCCGCCGGCCGACATCCTCGCCGCGCCGGCGCACGCGCCCAAGGCCGCGTCGGACGCGGAGCGCCTCGTCGCCGACGTCGCCCCGACCGCCGCATCCGGCCGCTCGGCGTTCGAGCGCCTCAAGAGCCGGGCTCGAGTCCAAGCCGCGTCGCGGACCGACGCCGCGCCCGCGGCGGTGGAGGTGTCAAGCAAACTGGACAATGGTCCGCGCCGCTCGAGCGCGGCGCCGGAAGGTCCGCCGCGCGGCGAACTGTCGTGGGGGCCTCCGGCGCGCCTCGCGGCGAGCGGCGCCACGTGCGCGCGCACCACCCGGATCCCCCGCGACCACGTCCATGGCGACGCGGCCCTGGCGCGGTTCTTCGAACTCGACGCCGCGCGCCTCGCCCAAGTCGCCAAGGACGAGCGCATCGCCGCCTGCGACCTGTCGCGCGCCCTGTTCCTCGACACGGAGACGACCGGTCTTTCCGGCGGGGCCGGCACCTACGTCTGGCTGGTCGGACTCGGGAGGTTCCTCGGGGAGGCCGAGGGTGCCTTCGAGCTGTGGCAGGGCTTCCTCGAGCATCCCGCCAAGGAGCGCGAGCTGCTGGCGGAGACGGCCGCGCGCGTCGCCGCGTCCAGCTGCCTCGTCACCTTCTTCGGCAAGTCCTTCGATCGCCACCGGCTCGAGGACAAGATGCGGCTCCACGGCGTCGAGCCGCCCTTCGCGCGCGTGCCGCACCTCGACTTGTACTGGCCTCTGCGCCGCGCCCACCGCGGCAAGTGGGCCGACTGCCGCCTCAAGACCCTCGAGCGCGAGCTGTGCGGAGTGCGGCGCGTCGACGACCTGCCCGGCAGCTTCGCGCCGGCGGCGTGGTTCGACTTCCTCGCCTCGCGGCCGCATCGCCTCGAGGGCGTGTTCCGCCACAATGCCGACGACATCCTGTCGCTGGTGTCCTTGGCCGGGCGTGCCTGAGCCGAGCTTGGCGCCAAGGTGCTTGAACTTGGCCGCCCACGAGGCTTTCATCCTTGAGGCTGGCGCCGCGCGGCGCAACACACGCGATTCCGAGGAGTCCGCCTTGAACACCGCCTCATCCACGTTGTCTTCGCTCCTGTTGGCCTGCCTGGCTTGCGCCTGCGGATCCGGTGGTGGAGGAGGAGATGAAGGCGGTGATCATGGTGGCTCGTCGAGCTCCGGCGCGGGCTTCGCGCCGCTGGTGCCGCCGCAGACACTGGATGGAGCCGTGTTCCTGACCGCCAGCCTGCAGGGAGCCTCGCAGCTGCGCTTCGTTGCGCCCGGCCGTGGACTGCTGTTCGGGGAAGACTCGCTGCTCGTCGGCTTCGACGATGCGGGCCAGTTGCGGCGCGCATTCGCACTCTCGCCTACCACCATCCTCAATCGGTCCGCTTCATCCGGGGGCGCGTTCTATGCCACGACGGCCGACTTCTCGAGGCCCGGGGGCGAGCTTCTCGTGCGCTTCGACGCCACGGCGGCGACGCAGTCGAGTTGGACGCTGCCCGGAACCCCGATCCTGTATCAGGACTGGGAGGGTCGGGCGTACCTAGGCTTCGACGCCTTCTATCTGCAAGGAGCCGCCGTGCAGGGAGCCGGCCTCGCATCCCTCTCCCTGCTGGCCTCCGACGGGTCATTGGCATGGACGGTCGACACGTTGGACAAGGGCGCGCACATCGCCTACATCGGCATGCAGGACGCCGGTCAACTGGTCGCAGTCGCAGGGAACGGATCGGTGGGCGATTGCATGGCGCGCATCGCCTCCGATGGGCGAGTGTCATGGCAACTGAACCTCGATGGGGCCGCCAGCGGCGCCGATGCAGACGACACTTGGGCCACGGGCGACGGAGGCGCGTGGCTCACCTGGGAAAGCGTCATCTTGATGGCCCAAGGCGTCGGCGGTTCTGGCTTCTGCCGCATCGCACCGGATGGAGCCGTCCGCACCTTTGCGAACCCGCTGCTTGGGGAAACCCTCGTTGCATTCGTGCCTGAGGCTGGCTCGGGGTTCGCTTCGAAGGGGAGCTCATTCGTCGCACGGGGTTCCGGTGGCGGGCTCTTCCATCTGCGTCCCTTGGGCACGAGCCTCGCCGTGGATCGCACCGGGTTCGTCGGGGCGAGTTGCACCGCCGTCGAATCGCACGCTGAACCCGAAAGCGGCGAGTTGCTGGCGAAGGTCGAGACCTCCAATGGCATCCACCTCGTGCGCTGGAGGAAGGACGGCAGCGTGCGTTGGGCCAAGCGCATCGATGGCTTCAACGGCCTTGGAGAGTGGCGCGGGTTGCCCGCCGGCGG
>JBEBCR010000293.1:0-9638 GCA_041157565.1 Planctomycetota bacterium
GCGCCGTGAACGAGCTGCCCAGCGCCGATCCGCCCGACAAGCCGCGGCTGACGAGCGTCGTCGTGCCCGCGATCCGGTCGCGCACGTAGACGTCGTTCTGCCCGTTCGCGTCGCCGGCGACGAGGTTCGTCGCGAAGCTCGAGAAGCACGCGAGCCGGCCATCTGCCGAGAGCGAGGGGCCGTTGGAGGGGCCGTTGGACTCGAGGCCGCCGTCGGCCAGGCTGGCGCGCTCGACGAGGCCGGTGGCGAGCTCGACGACGAAGATGTCGTCGCATCCGTTGAGGTCGCCCGGCACGAGGTTGGCGGCCGACGACGCGTAGGCGAGGCGGCTACCGTCGGCCGAGAAACACGGCGTCGTCGAACCGCGATCGGCCTGCGCCCCCGTCGCGTCCACCGACGCGCGGCGCGGCTCGCACACCTGCGCGAGGGCAGTCGAGGCCAACAGGGCCGCGCACAAGGACGCCCGCATGGCGGTCGATCCTACACGCGACCGGCCCGGACCGGACAGTCGCCTCCCCGCCTGCTTCCCGGGCCGGGGGCGCGGGTCGCGCGCGAGGGATGGACGCGGGGAGCGCTATCCTCTGCGCGGAGCGTTTCCCCGCCATGGACCAGCCCGCAGGAGCACAGCAAGCAGACGGCGAAGCCCGCGCGCGCGAACGGCAGGCGCGCGAGGCGTACCTCGAGCATCGCGCCAAGGAGCCGCTCGAGGACTTCGAGGAGTGCGTGCGCGCCCATCCCGCCCTCGCCGAGGACCTGCGGCGACTGCACGCGGCGTGGAGCGCGTGGAGCTCGGTGCTCGAGGCCGGGGGCGGGTCGGGCGATGCGCCGCGCACGCGCCTGCTCGAGTCGATCCGCGCCCTGCATGGCGAGGACGTGGACCCGCGCGTCACGCTCAAGGGCTTCGACGAAGGCGCGAGCTCGGGCCCGTCCAGCGAGCTGCTGCGCAAGTTGCAGGCGCGCATCCCGGCGACCTCGCGCTACCGCGTCCTGCAGGAGCTCGCGCGCGGCGGCATGGGCGCCGTGCTGCGGGTCTGGGACGAGGACCTGCGCCGCACGCTGGCGATGAAGGTGGTGCTGGCGCGCGAACGGGCGCCGACGTCGGATTCCAAGTCGGAGGCGCGCGTGCTGGGCCGCTTCCTCGAGGAGGCGCAGGTCACCGGCCAGCTCGACCACCCCGGCATCGTGCCGGTGCACGAGCTGGGCCTCGGCTCGAACGGGCAGGTGTACTTCACCATGCGCCTGGTGCGCGGCGAGGACCTGCGCGCGATCTACGGGCGGGTGCTGCGCGGCGAGGACGGCTGGACCACCACGCGCGCCGTGGGCGTGCTGCTCAAGGCCTGCGAGGCGATGAGCTACGCGCACGACAAGGGCGTCGTGCACCGCGACCTCAAGCCGGGCAACATCATGGTCGGCCGCTACGGCGAGGTGTACGTGATGGACTGGGGCCTGGCGCGCGTCGATGGCGCCAGGGACCGCCACGACTTGCGGATCCGGACCACCTCCTCCGACGCCTCGGTGCGCACGGAGCGGCGCGAAGAGCGCGACGCAACGCCCGACTCGCCGCTCGCCACCATGGATGGCGACATCATCGGCACGCCGGCGTACATGCCTCCCGAGCAGGCGCGCGGCGAGCTCGGCCTGGTCTGCCCGCGCTCGGACGTCTACTCCCTGGGCGCGCTGCTCTACCACCTGCTGGCGGTGGACCGCGTCGACATGCCCTACGTGCCCACGGGCGCCAAGCTGACGCAGACGCGCGTGCTCTACGCCGTGCTGGAAGGCCCGCCGCCGCCGCTGGCGACCCTCGCGCCCGCGGCGCCGGCCGCGCTGGTGGCGATCGCCGAGAAGGCCATGCAGCGCGACCCGGCGCGGCGCTACGCGAGCATGGCCGCGCTGGCCGACGACCTGCGCGCCTACCTGGAAGGGCGGGTCGTGGCCGCCCACGAATCGGGCGCGTGGGCCGAGGCGAAGACCTGGGTGCGGCGCAACAAGGCGCTGGCGGGCGCGCTGTGCGCCTTGCTCGTGGTCGGCGCGACGTTCACGCTGCACTCGCAGAGCCAACGCGCGGCGCTGGCGCAGAGGGCCGTCGAGCTCGAGGCCGCCCGCGTCGAGGCGACCAGCCAGGCGGCGGCCGCGCGCAGCGCGCAGGGCGAAGCCGAGGCGCGCGCGGCCGACGTGCTGTCGCTCTCGGCGCAGCAGGAGCTCGACGACCTCGTGGCCGCGGCCGAGGAGCTGTGGCCGGCGCATCCGCGCAACATCCCGGCGCTCGAGGACTGGCTGCGGCGCGCGCGCCTGCTCGTCGATGGAGGCGCGGATGGCGCGACGAACGCGCCGCGTTCCGGCCTCGCGTTCCACCGCGCCAAGCTCGCCGAGCTGCGCGCGCGCGCGCGCGTCTCGCGCGGATCGGATGGCGCGACCACCTGGATCCACCCCGACGCGACCTCGCAGTGGTGGGATCGCCAGTTGTCGGGCCTCGTGCGCGGCCTCGAAGCGCTCTCCGATCCGGACAAGGGCCTGATGGGCGCGACGGTCGCCGCGCCATTCGGCTGGGGCGTCGAGCGGCGCCTCGAGTTCGCGCGCGGCATCCAGCTGCGCAGCTTGCAGGACGCGGAGGTCGCGCGCGCCTGGGCCGAGGCGACGCGCGCCATCCGCGCCGCGCCCGCCTACGCGGGACTCGAGCTGTCCCCGCAGCTCGGCTTCGTGCCGCTCGGCCCCGACCCGCGCTCGGGCCTGTGGGAGTTCGCCCTGCTGCAGTCGGGCGAGGCGCCGCGCCGCGCGGCGGACGGCGTCCTCGAACTCGACGAAGGCTCCGCCATCGTCTTCGTGCTCGTGCCCGGCGGACGCGCGCTCGTCGGCGCCCAAGGCTCGGACGCGAACGCGCCCCACCACGATCCGCGCGCGCAGGCGAACGAGGGTCCCGTGCGCGAGATCGAGCTGTCGCCGCACCTGATCGCCAAGCACGAGCTGACGCAGGCGCAGTGGCGGCGCGTGGCGGGCTCGAACCCCGCGTACTTCCGCGAAGGCGCCTGGGATCCGTCCTGGAACAGGAACCAGGCTGGTTGGAGCGCGAGGCTGCCGGTCGAGCAGGCGAGTTGGCGCGAAGCCGTCGCGCTGCTGGCGAAGATGGACCTCCAACTGCCGAGCGAGGCGCAGTGGGAGCGCGCGGCGCGCGCCGGCGCCACCACCCCATGGGCGCATGGAGCCGCGCCCGCGAGCATGGCGGGCATGGCGAACCTCGCCGATCGCCACGCGCGCGCCGTGGGCGGCGGCGACTGGCCCGGCTACGACGACGAGCTCGACGACGGCTGGCTCGCCACCGCGCCCGTCGGCACGTTCGGCCCCAACGCGTGGGGACTGCACGACATGCACGGCAACGTGGCCGAGTGGTGCCTCGACGCCTACGCGCCCGACGCCTACGCGCGCTTCTCCGGCACGGACCCCGTCCAGCTCGGCGAAGGCGGCTTGCGCGTGCATCGCGGGGGCAGCTTCTACTCCCCGTCCACCTACGCGCGCCTGTCCGACCGCGGCAACGCGGCGATCGACACGCGCGAAGGCTTCCTCGGGCTGCGCCCCGCGCGCAGGCTCGATCCCTGACCACGAGCGCGACTCGAGGCGACGAACCCCGCCAGCACGACGACGCGGCGATCCGCCCGCCAGCGCATCCTCCCATGCAAGACGACATCCAGTCCCTCCTTGCCGAGCTCGAGGCCTCCAGGCGGATCCGCATCCTCCACGCCTGCGAGGGCGGCTCGCGCGCCTGGGGCTTCGCCAGCGCCGACAGCGATTTCGACGTGCGCTTCGTCCACGTCAAGCCGCGCGAATGGCACGTGCGCCTGCAGGAGGCGCCCACGACGGGCAAGGCATCGGTGGTCGAGCACAAGAGCGAGGACCGCGTGCTGGACGGCGTGGGCTGGGACCTGCGCAGGGCCCTGCTCCTGGTGGCGAAGCCGAATCCCTCCCCGCTCGAGCACATGCACTCGCCGATCGTCTACCGGAACACCCCCGACGGCGAGGAGCTCGCGGGGCTGGCGCGACGCGACTTCAGCTCCAAGCGCCGCCTGCACCCTACCCGAGCATGGCGATCGGGATTCGCGCGCGGCACCTCGGCGGCGCGCGGGTGCGCCTGAAGAAGTACCTCCACGTGCTGCGGCCAGTGCTGGCCTCGCGCTGGATCGCCAACGGCCGCGGCATCGCGCCCGTCGAGTTCGGCCGCCTCGTCGAGCGCGAACTTCCCGCCGGACAGGGCGAGCTGCGGGACGCGGTCGCCAAGCTGGTGGCCGACAAGATGGCCGGCGCCGAACTCGGCGAAGCACGCGCCATCCCCGTGCTCGACGCGTGCTTCGCCTCGGAGCTCGAACGACTGTCCGCGCTGCGCGACGGCCTGCGCGAGTCCGAGCCGGACATGTCGCCGCTGGACGACTGCTTCCGCCGCGTCGCGGGGCTCTAGCCGAAATGGCGCACTCGGCCGCGTGCGCCTCAAGCGCGCGGCTTGCCGACCACGATGACGTGGAACCCGAGCAGCGAGAGGCCCGGGATGGCGCAGAGCAGCGCGTCGAGCTTGAGGAGGAAGCGCGTCGCGAGCGTGTTGAACGGGATCCACTTCAGCAGGCCGATGTGGTCGGGGAACCCGGCGAACACGTAGGCGAACACGCCGTACTTCTCGACCTTGGCGACCTCGAAGCCCGCCTGCTCGCACAGGGACACGATGCCCTTCCGCGTGAACCCCTCGTCGCCCTCGTCGAAGTGCGGGCTCTTCTTGTAGAGCACCGCGCGCGCGAAGCGGATCAGCGGGTTGTCGTTGCAGGGTTCGCTCATGATCAGCACGCCCTCCGGACCCAGCACGCGGCGGCAGTCCGACAGGAACGCCACGTGCTTGCGCGTGTGGTGGAGGCTGCCCTTGCAGAACACCGCGTCGAACGCGCGGTCGCCGAACGGCAGGCGCTCCGCGTCGCCGACGACCAGCCGCGCGCCCGGGACGTACTGGCGCGAGACCAGCAGCATGTCGGCCGAGATGTCGAGCCCGACGGCGCGCGGGTAGCTGCGCGCCAGCTCGGCCAGGAAGAAGCCCGTGCCGCAGCCCAGGTCGAGGACCTGCGTCGCGCCCTTGGGCACGAGCGCGATCATGCGCGCGTGCCAGTCCTCCTGGAACAGGCGCGAGAAGGGCAGCGAGTAGCGGTAGGCGTAGCGCGGCGCCAAGCCCTTGTGCAGCTCGATCTGCGCTTGCGCGTTGCTGGTCGTCCCCGACATCGGCGCTCGAGTCTACAACCCGCGGAGGAGGCGCGCACCCGAGGCTGCTAGAGTGTCGCGCGATGGTCGGAGCCCCGCCGTGGCTGCAGCTCGCCTCCTTCGCGCCGCTCGCGCTGGCGTGCGCCTTGTGCCTGGCGCGCGCGGGCGCTCTGCCCGGTGGCTGGCGGCTCGAGGGGTGGATCGAGCCGCGCGAGCGCGTCGAGGCGCGCGAGCGCGCGCTGTCGGCCAGCCGCCGGCTCGCCGCGATCGCCGCGCGCGCGCCCCACGTGCCCGAAGGCGCCATCCTGTGGCTCGGACATTCGACGGTGGAGCGCCACGACCCGTCGGCGCACCATCCGCTGCGCCCCCAGCACAACGCCGGCGTGGCCCACACGCGCGCCGACGACCTCGTGCGCGTGCTCGACCGGCTCGTGCCTCCCCGCCGGCCTGGCGGAGTCGTGCTCGTCTCGGGCACGGCCGACCGGTTGGCCCTGCCCGGGCGCCCCGACGAGGCCGCGGCGGCGGTCGAGCGCCTGGTGGCGGCGATCGAACTGCGCTTGCCGGGCGTGCCGCTCCTCGTCGTCGGGCCGCTGCCGCAGGTCGACGGCTCCGGCGAGGACGACGTGCGCGCGCTGTCGGCGGCGCTGTCGACGATGGCCGCGCGGCGCGGACACTCCTTCGTCGACCCGGCGTGCGAGCCGCTGGTCGACGCGCGATTCCGGTTGCGCCCGGAGTGCGCGGTGGATGAAGTGCACCTCTCCACCATGGGCTACACGCACTACGCCGCCCTGCTGCGCGGGGCCGAGGGACCCCTGGCGGAGGCCCTGCGCCGGTGACGAGCATCGCCCGGCACGTAGGCGGCAACTGGCTGCTCAACGCGCTGCAGCTGGCGGCGGTGCTCGTGTTGTCGCCGTACGTCTACGAGAGCCTCGGCGCGCAGCAAAACGGCGCGTGGGTCGTGGTCGTGTCGTGGACGGGGCTCTTGTCGCTGCTCGTGCTCGGCGTGCCGATGGCGACCGTGCGCTTCGTCGGCGCCGAGGCGGCCAAGGGCGACCTCGCGGCGCTCAACCGCGTGGTGGCGACCTGCCAGCGCACGCTGTGCGTGCTGGCCTTGGCGGCGCTGGTCGTCGGACTCGGCCTGTGGGCCTGGTTCCGCGTCGGTTGGCTGCAGGGCTCGCCCGGCGCGGCCTTCGACGCGGCGCAGCGCGCCGACGCCAGCCTCGCGTTCCTCCTGATCGTGCTGCAGGTCGCGGCGGCCTTCGTGCTGCGCCTGCCCTACGCCGTGCTCGAGGCGCACAAGGACTTCGCGGCGCGCAACATGCTCATGGCGGGCGAGGTGCTGCTGCGCACGGGCTTGACGCTCGCCTGCCTGGCGTGGCGTCCGTCGCTGTCGACGCTCGCCGCCGTGCTCGTCGCCACCATGGTGGTCGAGAACCTGGCGGCGCGCGCCGGGGCCCGCCCGCGGCATACCGGACTCGAGTTCCGGCTCGACGGCGCCGACGCGGCGCTCGTCAAGCCGCTCCTGAAGTTCAGCGTGTGGGCGCTCCTGCTCAACGTCGGCGCGCTGCTCTCGTTCCGCGTCGCCGCCATCGTCATCTCGACGCACCTGCCGCCGAGCGAGGCCACCTGGTTCGACTTCGGCAACAAGTTCTTCGATCCGCTGGCGGGCCTCCTGATCGCGGTCGGCGCGGTGGTCATGCCCCACGCGGCGCACCTGTCGACGAGGGGCGCGACGGACGAGCTGCGCGAGGTGTACCTGCGCTGGTCGAAGGTCTGCACGCTGGCGAGCCTGGTCGTCCTGACCTTCCTCGTGTTCGTCGGGCCGGCCTTCCTGCTCGTGTGGGCCGGTCCGGAGGTGGCCGAGCGCTCGAGCGCCGTGCTGCTCGTCTTGTGCGCCGGCTTCCTGCCGTACCTGCCGGTGCGCGGCGTGTCGGTGCCGGTGCTGATGGGTTCCGGCGAGGCGCGCACGCCGGCGTTGGCGATGCTCGGCACGGGGTTGGCGAACGTGCTCCTGTCGCTGGTCCTCGTGCGCACGCATGGCATCGTCGGCGTGGCCGTCGGCACGGCCCTGCCGACCGCGCTGTTCGCCGCGTGGGTGCTGCCCGCGGCCTGCCGGCGCGCCGGCGTCGGGCTCGGCGAGTACGCGCGCTCGGTGGTGGCGCCGCAACTCGCCGGCGCGGCCGTCGTGGCCCTGGCGACCTGGGGCGCGGTGCGCGCGCTGCGACCGGACTCGTGGATCGAGGTGCTGGCGCTGGGCATGATGGTCGTGCTCCTGTACGCGGCCTTGTGGCTGTCCATCGTGTGGCGCGGCGATCCGCAGCTCGACACGCGGCGGCTGTTCTCGCGCCTGCGCCAGGGCTGAACCGACCGCAAGGAAGCGCACTTGGACATCCTCGGCTCCACCATCGTCGCCGCCTCCACGCTCGCCGCCGCCGAGATCGCCGCGCGCGCGTGGTTCGCCAAGGTCGGCCGCCACTGGATCTGGGCGCCGCACGCCAAGGTCGACCACGTGCTCGAGCCGGGCGTGCTGCCGGGCCTGCCGCCGGTGGCGCGCCAGCGCGTCAACGCGCTGGGCGAGCGCGGCGATCCCCCGCCGGACGAGGCGCGCGCCTTCCGCGTGCTCGTCGTCGGCGGCAGCGCCGCCGAGTGCTACCTCGTCGACCAGCCCTCGACGTGGCCGCACGTCGTGCAGGAGGCGCTCAACCGCCCGCAGGCGCTCGAGGGACTCGGCGCCCCCGCCGCGCACGTCGGCAACCTCGGTCGCTCGCTCGTCACGTGCCGCCACATCGACGCGATGCTGGACCAGGTCCTCCCGCACTACGACAAGGTGGACGCGGTGGTGTTCCTGATCGGCGCCTCCGACGTGGTCGCGTGGATGGAGCGCGGGTGCCCGGACTCGATCCCGCTCGAGCCGCTGAAGCTCGGCCAGATGTACGGCCAGCACCCGCGCGGCCCGTTCGGCCTCGCGCCGCGGAAGACCGCCTTGTGGAAGGCGCTCTCGATCGCGCGGCGGCGCTTCGGCGGCGTCGAGCGGCGCGAGCACGCGGGCCGGCGCCTGGCGGCGGCGCGCGAGATGAAGGCGCGCGCCAAGGAGATCGTGCGCGAGGTCCCCGATCCCGCGCCGATGGTGGCGCACTTCGAGGACTGGTTCCGCTCGATCGTCAGGCGCGCGGTGGTGCGCGCGCCGCTCGTGCTCGTGGCGCGCCAGCCGTGGATCGAGCGCGACATCGCCCCCGACGAGGCGCGCGCGCACTGCTGGAGCTTCGGCCGCGGGCGCCCGTTCGAGGAGCAGATCTCGACCTACTACGACTACGCGGTGTGGCGGAGGCTGATGGAGGCCGTGGACGCGTCGGCGGTCAAGGTGGCGCGCGAGATGGGCGTCGCCGAGCTCGACCTGCGGCCCGTGGTGCCCGGCGACTGGAGCCTCTGGTACGACGAGATCCACCACACGCCCGAGGGCTGCCGGCGCATCGGCGAGGCGGTCGCCGCCAAGCTGGTGGAGCTGCGCGCCGCGCGTCGCTCGCGCTCGACGCGCAAGGCCTGAACCGCGCCGGGCCCGGCCCCGTCAAGTGTCCTTGACGGAACGCCCGCCGCGCCTGGCCCACAGCGCCATGCCCGCGTGGCCCAGCAGGCCCAGGGCGACGACGTGCACGAGCTGCACGAGGTGCAGACCCACGCCCGTGGCCACGGCCACGTCGGCGGGCACGCCGAACAGGCCGAAGCCGCCGGTCCAGCCCGCCTCGAAGGTGCCGAAGTTGGCGAAGGCCGAAAGCGGCACGAGCGACGTGATGATCGCCAGCGCGGAACCGAAGGTCGCCTCGAACAGGCCGATCCGCTCGCCGATGCCGAGGCCGCGCGCGAGGATGGCGCAGAACAGGAACACCGCCAGCCACGCCAGGAGCGACAACGCCCCGGCCGCCATGAGGCGCGCGGGGTTGCCGGCGTCCTTCAGCGCGGATCCCAGCGAGTCGAGGCGCGCGGCCACGGCGCGACCGAGGCGCGTGTCGGAAAGGCGCAGCGCGGCAAGCGTCCAGCGCAAGGCGGCGAGCAGGCCGTCCCCGCGCGCCGCCAGGCCGAAGCCTCCTGCCGACAGCGCGAGCAGCACGAGGCCCGCGGGCAAGAACCAGCCGTGCTCCGGCCACGCCCCGGCGTGGTGCATGGCGACGCAAGCCACTCCCAAGGCGAGGAACACCGTCGCCATGTCGAGGATCCGCGACACGACCAGCGCCGCCAGCGCGGCGGCCGCGGGCGTCCCCGACACGCGTCCGGCGTAGAGCGGGAAGGTGGCCTCGCCGATCTTCGCCGGCAGCACGAAGGTCGCCAGCGTGTGGGCGGCGCACACCGGCAGGAGTTGCCGCTGCGGCGGGCGATGCTCGGCCGGCATCAGCACCGCGAAGCGCCACGAGCGCACCATG
>JBEBCR010000294.1:0-5650 GCA_041157565.1 Planctomycetota bacterium
GCGCCGGTGATGGGCGTCGACGCGCCCGATTGGAAGACGACGGGCGTGGCGGCGATCGATGCGCGCTCGGCGGCCTTTCCCGTGCAGAGCCTCGGACAGGTACCCGCCGGCGAGTATCGCGTGCAGGCCTTCCTGCGCTCCAACCCTGATCTGCTGGTGCTCGACGCGCCAGGAAACCTGCAAAGCGAGGCGCGGCTCGTGCGCTTCGATCCGCGCGACGCGACGCCGTTGCGCCTCGAGTTGTCGCAGCCGATCTCCAACGAAGACCTGCCCGCCGACACCCGATCGGTCAAGTTCGTCAAGCTGCGTTCCGAACATCTGTCGCGCTTCCACGGGCGCGAGATGCACGTGCGCGCGGCGGTGCTGCTGCCCAAGGGCCATGCGGACGAACCGCGGCGCCGCTACCCGGTGATGGTCGAGATCGGCGGCTACGGCCAGCGCTGTCGATCGCTCGCGCGCCAGTACGCCGAAGGCTCGCTCGCGTTGCGCGAGTGGAACGCCGACGACATGCCGCGCTTCCTGCTGGTGATGCTCGATGGCGCCGGACCGCTGGGCGATCCGTACCAGGTCGATTCCGACAACCACGGGCCGTGGGGCACCGCGCTGGTGGAGGAGCTCCTGCCGCACCTCGAACGCGTCCACCGCGCCATGCCGGACGGCGCGGCGCGCTTCACCACGGGCCATTCGACCGGCGGCTGGGTCTCGCTGGCGTTGCAGGTGCACCATCCCGACGTCTTCAACGGCTGCTGGTCCTTCGCGCCCGATGGCGTCGACTTCCGCCACTTCCAGCTGCTCGACGTGTACAAGGACGAGAACGCCTACGTGAACCGCGCCGGGTTCGAACGGCCGTCGATGCGCACCATCGATGGCGACACGGCCTTCACCGTGCGCCACGAGTGCCAGTTGGAGAACACGCTGGGCCTCGGCGACAGCTGGACGCGCTCGGGCGGGCAGTGGGGCGCGTGGAACGCCACCTATGGAGCGCGCGGCGCCGACGGCCTGCCCGTCGCGTTGTGGGATCCGAAGAGCGGCGCGATCGACGACGCGGCGCGCGGCGCATGGAAGCGCCACGACCTGCGCCTGCGCCTGCAGGAGGGTTGGAAGGAACTCGGACCGCGCCTCGCCGGGAAGATCCACGTCTACGTCGGCGACTCGGACAACTACTTCCTCGACAACGCCGTGGCGCGACTGAAGGAGTTCCTCGACCGCGCCGATCCCGCCTTCGGCGGCGAGATCCGCTTCGGCTGGCGCGAGGGGCACGGCTACCACCCCCTGTCCTTGCGCGAGGTGCTGCAGGCGGCCGAGGCGCGCTTGAAGGCTTCGCGTTGACCTTGGTGGGCCAGGAAGTCGTCCCTTGGCGAGGTGCGCCGCCCCGATGCCGGATCATGCAACTACGTCGCGGAATCGCGTGCGTGGCCCGCCAGCATCCCGCACGGGGCCTGGAAGGGGGCGAGGCTTGGCCTGCGACCCACCGAGGGCGACTTGGATTCGAGCAGTTTCCGGAGCTTGCGTCGTTGCCGAGCCCTGTCGGGTGGCCTTCGCGTGGTCGCCGCACGTCTGGGCGAGACCTTGATGCGTCGCCGCCGAACTGCTAGCACGGCGGGCATGCGGACCATTGCATTGGCGATCGCCTTGGCCTTGATTGACTCCCCAGCTGCCGCAGGAACTCGAACCGAGGAGCCTGCGCGGCCTGCGCCCGAGAAGCAGGAGCGCTCCAAGTTCCCCGATGCCTTCGCGTCGCGGCGGGAGAGGAAGCTGGGCGAAGCGGGCAATCGGGAACTGGCGACGGTCAAGACCGAAAAGGCGGTCGTCGATGGCTTGGTCTGGCTGGCGCGCCACCAGGCGCCGGATGGTTCGTGGGCCTATGGGCAGCTCACCAAGATCTGCTCGCGATCCGGCCCTTGCACGACCGACGCCAAGCATGTCACGGACAATTACAACTCCGGCCTGACTGGACTGGCGCTGTTGGCTTTTCTCGGAGCCGGACATGGCGTCGAATCGAAGGAGACTTTCGATGGCCGTCTGGAAGGCGGCCGCACCGCCGGGGACGTGGTCGCCAAGGGAGTTTCGTGGGCCTTGAACCGACTCGCGGCGGCAGGGCACTTCACGGCCGGCGACATGCCCTTCATGTACAACGAGGCGGCGCTGACCTGCGCCCTCGTCGAGGCGTTCGCCATGTCTCCAGGATCGGTTCCAACCGAGGCCGCGAGCAAGGCAGTGGTCTTCCTGGTCGAGGCGCAGCGTCCCAACCCCAATGGATCAGGCTTCTGGGGTTGGCGGTACATGGATCTGGCCACGGTCCGCAGGCAGCAGGGGAGCTTGCCCCTGGATCCAACCTTCCTCAGCGACAGCGACACTTCGGCCACGGCTTGGTGCGTGCAAGCCTTGGCCTCGGCGCGGTACGCGGGCATACCTGTGCCGGACCAGTCGTTCTCCGGCGCGTTCGACTTCATCGAGTCCACGACGGGCGCCGATGGCATTGCGGGATACCTGAATCGGTCGCAAGCGGGTCAAGCGGTCACGGGTGGGGGCGATCACTTCGAGTACCACTCGGCATCCATCTCCGCCATGAACATGATCGTTCGCTGCCATGCCAAGGGCGATCCCAAGGACTCCTTCCTGTCGTCGGGCGCCGCCTTCATCCTCAAGGACCTCCCGAAGGTCGGATTGCCGGACTCCAAGACTGGGGACCATCTGAGCGTGGACTACTGTTATTGGTACTACGGCACCTACGCCCTCAGGCACCTCGACGGCCCCGGGGCGCCAAAGCGCACGGGCAAGCGCTGGGGGCCTTGGTACACGAAGGTGTGCGCGGCCCTACTGTCGCTGCAGGTCCCGTCAGTCGCCATGCCGGCGAGGGATTCGAAGGACCGCCCCGCGTGCAGGCACGGAGGCTGGTTGACGCCGGATCGATGGGGTGCGCAGTACGGTGGGCCGATCTACCAGACCGCCATGGCGGTGATGACCCTGCAGGCCCCTTACCGCTATCGCAGCGCGCTCGTCAAAAATAACTGACAGGTGGACTCGCATGCGTGGATGTTCGCGTCCTCGAGCGCGAAGGCCGGCGCCGCGACCCACCCAGGTGGCCGGTTGCTCGTCGCGTCCCGGCCGAGCTTGGCCAGCCGGCGAAGGCGCGACTCGGCTCGGCCGTGGCGGCGCGGAGGGCGGCGCAGGACGTGGGGGCCGAGCGCCACCATCGCCCATCGGGGCCTCCGCCCCGCGGCGGGGCGCGTCGGCGTGCCTTGGTGGCGTCCTCATGGCATCATGTGCGCTTGGCGCGGCCGAGCGCGCGACTCCATGACGACCAAGACGCACGATCCGGTGCTGGCGCGCGAGACGGCGCGCCGCCGCACCTTCGCCATCATCTCGCACCCCGACGCAGGCAAGACCACGCTGACGGAGAAGCTGCTGCTGTACAGCGGCATGATCCACACCGCGGGCATGGTCAAGAACCGCAAGGGCAAGCTGGCCACGTCCGACTGGATGGGGATGGAGCAGGAGCGCGGCATCTCGATCACCTCGTCGGCGATGCAGTTCGCCTACAAGGAAGCGGTCATCAACGTGCTCGACACGCCGGGCCACCAGGACTTCAGCGAGGACACGTACCGCACGCTGACGGCCGCCGATTCCGCGATCATGGTGCTCGACTGCAGCAAGGGCGTCGAGACGCAGACGCGCAAGCTGTTCCAGGTCTGCCGACTGCGCAAGATCCCCGTCCTGACCTTCATCAACAAGTGCGACCTGCCGGGCCGCGATCCGCTGGCCTTGATGCAGGAGGTCGAGGAGGTGCTCGGCATCCACGCCAGCGCGCTCAACTGGCCGATCGGCAGCGGGCAGGAGTTCTGCGGCGTGGTCGACGTGCGCTCGAGGGAGGCGCTGGTGTTCACCAAGCTGGCCGCGGCGGGCGCGCAGAAGGCGGGCATCGAGCGCTTCGGGCTCGACGATCCCGCCTTGGCCGAGCGCATCGGCGCCGGCAAGGTGGCGCAGGTCAAGGGCGAGCTCGAGCTCCTGGAGGTGGCCGGCAACCCGTTCGCGCGCGAGGCGTTCCTGAAGGGCGAAGTCACCCCGGTGTTCTTCGGCTCGGCGATGACGAACTTCGGCGTGGAGCCGTTCTACGACGCCTTCGTGGACCTGGCGCCGTCGCCGGGCGCGCGCGCGGTCGACGTCGATGGCGGCGGCGAACGCGTGGTCGATCCCGTGGTAGAGCCGTTCAGCGCCTACGTGTTCAAGCTGCAGGCGAACATGGACAAGCGCCACCGCGACTGCCTGGCGTTCGTGCGCATCTGCTCGGGCAAGTTCGAGCGCGACCTCGTGGTGCACCACCATCGCCTCGACAAGGAGATCCGCCTCGCGCGTCCGCACACGATGGTCGCGCAGGAGCGCAGCACGCTCGACGAGGCGTACCCGGGCGACGTCGTCGGCCTCATCAGCCGCGACACGTTCCGCATCGGCGACACGATCAGCATCGACGGCGGGTTCGAGCACAAGCCCTTGCCGCGCTTCCAGCCCGAAGTCTTCGCGCGCATCGCCCCCAAGGAGCTGGGCAAGCGCAAGGCCTTCCAGAAGGGCATGGACCAGCTCATCGCCGAAGGCACGGTGCAGATGCTGTGGCCGGAGTACAGCCCGACCGCCGACCCGATGGTCGCCGCGGTGGGCAAGCTGCAGTTCGAAGTGCTGCAGTACCGCCTTGAGGACGAGTACGGCGTCGCCACCACGCTGACGCCGCTGCCCTACGAGTGCAGCGCCTGGCTGCAAGGCGACCGCGAGACGTTCCTCGCGCCGACGACCTCGATGGTGGCCAAGGACGACCTCGGCCGCGTCGTCGTCCTCTTCATGGACCAGTGGGACAAGCAGGCGGCGGCGCGCAAGCACCCGAACCACCAGTTGCTCGACTACGCCTGAGCCCGTCGTGGGGGCGCGTCGCGCGCCCTCAGGCCCCGACGACGCGCGACCAGTTCTGCGCGACGATCGCGGCGCCCATCACGAGCAGAAACACCCCGAAGGCGCGCTTCAAAGCCGCCTGCGGGATGCGCGTCGACAGGATCGATCCCCCGTAGCTGCCGGCGACGCCGGCGGCGACGAAGAGCAGCACGACCTGCCAGTCTAGCGCCAGTCCCCGCGCGTCCAGCACGTCCAGGTGCTTGGCGAAGCCCACCGAGCTCTTCAGCGCGATGACCACGAGGCTCGTCGCCACCGCGTTCCGCATCTCCAGCCCGCCCAGCAAGACGAGCGCCGGCACGATCAGGAACCCGCCTCCGACTCCGACGAAGCCCGTCACGGCGCCGACGACGAGCCCGTCGACCACCACGAGTCCGACTGGCCTCGGCGCGCCGCCGGTGGTCTCGCGCGCTGGCCGCAGCATCATGTACGCCGCCAGCAGCATCAGCGCGGCGAACACGGAAAGCTGCACCGCGCCGGAGACATGCTTCGAGGCCGCCGCGCCGATCCACGCGCCCGCCATGCCCGGCAGGCCGAACCACGCCACGCTGCGCCACGCGACGAGGCCCCGCCGCGCGTACGGGATGGCGGCGATGGCGCTGATCGCCGCGACGATGCCCATCGATCCCGCGATGGCGACCTTCTCGTCCTGTCCGACGACGTAGACGAGCACGGGCACGGCGAGGATCGAGCCGCCCGAGCCCATCAAGCC
>JBEBCR010000295.1:0-9456 GCA_041157565.1 Planctomycetota bacterium
CTCCGTCGCCCTTCCCGGACGCATTCGGCCTTGGCGCTTGCTAACCTGTCCGCCTCTCGAGCGGGAGCGGATCGGTGCTGGTGTGCCGCCCGGCCTTCAAAGCCGGTCGGGGGTCGTGGACAGCGGCCCCGGTGGGTTCGATTCCCATGCGCTCCCGCCAACTTCGCCCCCTGCGTCGCCGTGCACCGCGCGCGCGGCGCACGGCGCGCACGGCGAGAGACTTCCTTCGCGCCTTGAACCACGACACGATCGAGATCCGTCCGGTGCGCCGGGACGACGAGGCCGCCTTGCTCGAGGCGTGGCACGCGGCCTTCGCGCGCCTCGATCCGGAGGCGCGGCGCACGCCCGAGACGTGGCGCCGCATGTGGCTGGGCGCGCCGCAAGGGCTGCACGCGCAGGCGGCTTTCGCGTCGGATGGAACCTGCCTCGCGCACTTCGGCGGCCTGCCGATGCGCCTGCGGCTCGCGGACGGGGAGCGGCGCGCCTACCTCGTGGTCGACAGCTTCGCGCGGCTCGAGGCGCGCCAAGGCCTGGCGCGCGACGGACTGCTGGCGCGCTGCTGCCGCGCCTTCATCGCCGCTTCCATGGACAAGGATCGGGGCGAGTGGGCGCACGGCTTCCCGGTGGCGCGCGCGTGGGAGCTCGGGCGTCGCCTCTTGTCGTACGAGTTCGACGACGAGGTGCGCCTGTGGACCGGGCCCTTGGAGGCCTTCGAGGGCGCGGCGGGGCCGGGCGCGCTGGCGGCGCGGCAGGCGACGCTAGACGAGGGGATCGACAAGCTCGATCGCGAGGTGCACGCCGGGCTCGGCCGCATCGTGCGCAGCCGCGAGCACCTGGCCTGGCGGCTCGCCGACGACGGCATGGCCTGCGAGGCGCGCGACGCGCGCGGCGCGTTGCGCGGCTTCGCCGCCGCGCGGCCGTCGATGCTGCTCGGCGAGCGGCACCTGTGCCTGCTCGACTGGATCGTGGCGAAGGACGACGACGAGGCGGCCGCGGCGCTCCTGGCGCGCCTCGCCGCGTTCGGCCGCGGCACGGGCGCGCGGCGCGTCGCGCTCCTCGCCTCGCACCTCGATCCGCACGGCGCGCGCTGGGCGCGCCTCGGACTCGCGCTCGTGGCGCTCGAGAACACGCACGCCTGCTTCGTGGCGGGCAGGCCCGACGAGGCGCGCGCGCTGGCGCGTCAAATCCACTTGACATTGCTGGACACGGACCTCGCCTGATGGACCAGCTCGCGCCGCTTTCCGAGCTCGATCCGCGCCTCTTGCGCGCGGCGTGGGAGCGCGCCTTCGCGCCGCGGCGGCGCGACGAGCGCGAATGGCGGCACCTTTTCGGCGACGGCGGCGTCGCGCGCCTCGAGGGCGTCGGCGCGCTGTCTGCCGGCGTGGTGCAGGCCTTCTACGGGTCGCTCTCCCTGCGCGGGCGCGTCCTCGGGCGAGCCGCGCGCCTCGGACAGGTGGTCGACAGCTTCGTCGTCCCGGAGAAGCGCGCCGGACTCTCGGGCGCGCGACTCCTCGTGGAGTGCGGGGTCGAGCACTTCCGACGGCACGGAGCGGCGGATTCGACGGCGGTGCACTACGGCTGGCCCATCGAGGCGGCGCTGCGCCTCGGCGAGCGGCACCTCGGCTACCTGCCGCTGCGGCGCGAGGTGGTGCTGTACGCCGAAACGGCGCCCGGGGACGGCGCCGCGCCGGCCGAGGCGCGCGCGCTGGTCGAGTTCGACGCGCGCCACGATCGCTTGTGGGCCCGGCTCGCCCTCGAGCGGCCCTTGAGCGTGGACCACGATGCCGCCTTCCTTTCGTGGCGCGTGGGGGAGCACCCCTCGAGGAGCTACGAGTGCCTCGGGGTGCTCGACGGAGGCGGCGAGATCGCCGGCATGGTCGTGCTCGGATCCGGCGAGTCGCTGCACCCGTCCTCGCTCGCCGTGGTCGATTGGCTCGTGCCCGAGGGCGAGCGCGAGGTGGCGCGCATCCTCCTGGAGGCGGCCAAGGCGCGCGCGCGGACGAGCGGCGCGGCGCACCTCCTCGCCATCGTGCCCACGCGCAGCGCCGCGTTCGCGGTCCTGCAGCACCTGGGATTGCGTCCGCACGACTCGGGGCGCGTCTTGTGCGCGCGCTCGTTCGAGCCGCGCGTGTTCGAGCGCGACCTGCGCGCGCAGCTGTGGACGAGCCTGCTCGACAGCGACCTCGTCTAGCCCCGTCCAGGCGCGCGCTCGAGGCGACTCCTCGCGCCGTCGCGTGCAGGAAAGCCGACCGCCCCGCATCCGGGTGGACGCGAGGCGGTCTCGTGGGCGTGGGAGCTTGACGCGTTCGGGCGGGTCGCGCTGGATGCGCGAGCGGCGCGCGCCGTCAGAGCAGCGAGGCGGCGAGTCGACGCATGGAGTCGACTTGCACCTCGACCATGCGGCGGATGTGCAGCGCCGGATCGCCGCCGCAGAACGGGCAGTCGGCCGGATCCGGATCGGACACGACCATGCCCTCCGACGCGACCGCATTGGGGGCGCGGTGCTTGTAGCCGAACTCGGGGGTGGCTTGCGTCAGGACGGCGAAGCCGGCGACGGCGGCGAGCAGCGTGGCGACGGTGTACTTCTTCATGGTGGGGTGCGGGGCAAGGAACCTGCCCGTGCCCAGAAGGGTAGGGTGGGCCTTCTGGGCGCGCAAGTCGGATGCGGCCACGGCCGACGGCTGCCGGTACGGACTGTGTAGAAGGGTGGCGGCTTGGGGGCGTGCCGCGGGGGGGGGCGGCGCGAATCCCCGCTTCCCTGATCGGCTCGCACTGGTTCGGAGGTGGAGTCGCCCTCCTCGCCTCTCCATAATGGGGGCCGCGATGTTCCCTTCCATTGCCTTGGGCGAGAGCCGCTCCGCGCGACCCGTCCAGCCAGCCGACGCGGGATGGCTCCTGCGCCTGGCGCGACTCGCCTCGCTCGCGGCCCTCGTCCTGTGCGCGGCCTGCGGCGAGGCCGAGCCCGAGGCGGTCGCGCCCAGCGGGCCGACTTGGCTGCACGTGCGCCTGGAGGGCGAACTCGACGTGGGCAGCCAGGCGCTGCTCGAGCGCGCGGTGGCGCAGGCGAGGCGCGAGGAGGCGCGCACTCTGGTCGTCGAGATCGACACGCCCGGCGGCGCGCTCGACGTGCTGTGGGTGCTGCAGAAGCAGCTCTACGAGGCCGAGTCGGCCGGGGTGGAGACCGTGGCGTGGGTCAATCGCCACGCCACGAGCGCGGGCGCCCTCGTGACGCTCGCGTGCAAGCGCATCTACATGCACTCGGCCGGCACGATCGGTTCGGCGCTGCCGGTGGTCGCGGGCCCGGAGGGCCTCGCTCCGATCCCGGACGAGTCGGTGCGCGAGAAGGAGATCAGCTTCCTGCGCTCGCAGTTCGCCTCCGCGGCGGAGAAGCACGGCCGCAGCGCGGCGCTGGCGGCCGCGATGGTCGATCCCGACGCCGAGGCGCGCCTCGTCAAGGTCGAGGGCGAGACGCGCGTGGTCTCGGGCGCCGAGTACGACGCGCTGCGCGAGAAGGGCGCGGACTTCCAACTGGTCGAGTCGCTGGCCGCCAGCGGCAAGCTGGTGAACTTGACCGCCAAGCGCGCCGTGGAGCTGCGCATGGCCGATGGCCTGGCGGACGACGAGGCGGCGCTGTTCGAGCGCGCCGGACTGGCCCCCGACGCGCGCCTGTCGACGCTCGAGAAGAGCCGCGGCGAGGAGTTCATCGCCTGGCTGGCGCGCCTGACGCCGCTGCTCTTGATGGCGGGGCTCGTGCTCGGTTGGCTCGAGCTCAAGACGCCCGGCTTCGGCGTGCCCGGCGCGCTGTCGATCGCCTGCTTCGTGCTGATCCTCGTCGGCAAGTACTTCGCCGGCCTCGCCGAGGTGCCGCACCTCGTCGCCGTGGGCGCGGGCGTCGTGCTGCTGATCGTCGAGCTCTTCGTGCTGCCGGGCACCATCTGGTTCGGCGTCGGCGGGCTGCTCCTGATCGTCGGCGGACTGGTCTTGTCGGGCGGCGACGCGGAACTGGCGCTGACCGAGCCCTTCGCGCGCGACCACCTGCTGTCGAGCACCTTCCAGGTGCTCGCCGCGGCGGTGGCGGCGCTGGTCGTGGCCATGGTCGTCTCGCGCCTCCTGCCCAAGGCCCCGGGCGTGCGCCGCGTCGTGCTGGCCCACGCCGCCGCCGCCGTGCCCGGGGAGGCGGTGGGCGAGAGCCGCATCGGGCCCGGGGCGATCGGCACGGCCCTGACCGACCTGCGGCCGGTGGGCAAGGTGCGCTTCGGCGCGCTGGACGAGCACGAGGCGCGCTCGGAAGGTCCGCACGTCGATGGCGGCGCGCGCGTCGTGGTGGTCTCGAACGACATGGGACGCCTGGTCGTCCGCGAGGTGGCATCGTGACGCTGGCCGTGATCCTCCTGGTCGTGGGCCTCGCGCTGATCGTGGCCGAGGTGTGCTTCCCGAGCTTCGGGGCGCTGGGCATCGCCGCCGCCATCTGCATCGGCGTCGCCTGCGTCAGCGCCTTCGCCGCCGGCGCCACGGCGGGCTGGATCTTCCTCGCCGCCACGGCCGTGGGCGTGCCGGCCGCGATGTGGCTGGGCTTCCGCATCCTGCCGCACTCGCCGGTGGGGCGGTTCCTAGTCAACAAGGGCTCGAGCTTCGACAAGCCCGCGGCCGTCGACCCGCTCAACGAGACGCTCGCCGGCAAGTCCGGCGTCGCCGAGAGCATGCTGCGCCCCGGCGGCACGGCGCGCATCGGCGAGCGCCGCGTCGACGTGGTCACGCGCGGCGAGTTCCTCGAGCCCGGCACGCCGCTCGTCGTGGTCGAGATCGAGGGCAACCGCGTCGTCGTGGCGCGCCAAGGCGCCTGAACCAACGCACCCATCCACGCGCGGGCCGCGCCCCACCGCGGGCGCCCGCGCGACCCATCCCGGCAACACCGCCAAACCAAGAAGAAAGCCAGACCCCCATGTCGTCCCTGCTACTCCTCCTCCAACGCCCAGTCGCCGACGATTCCGGCCCGAGCCTCCTGATGGTCGTCGGCGTCGTCGTGCTGGCGCTGTTCCTCTTGGTCTTCCTCGGCATCTTCCTGCGCTACGCCAACCTGTACGTGCGCTCGGTGACGACCAACGCCGGCATCGGCTTGTTCGAGATGTTCGCCATGGGCCTCAGGAAGGTCAGCCCGGCGACGATCCTCGACGCCAAGATCATGCTGGTGCAGGCGCGCATCGACGGCATCAGCTCGCGCGACCTCGAGGCGCACCTGCTCGCCGGCGGCCGCGTGCAGAAGGTCGTGCAGGCGCTGATCTCGGCCAACCGCGCCGGGATCGAGCTCGACTTCCGCACCGCGGCGGGCATCGACCTCGCCGGCCGCGACGTGCTCGAGGCCGTCAAGACCTCGGTCACGCCTAAGGTGATCGACTGCCCGAACCCGGCGCAAGGCAAGTCCGAGATCGCCGCGGTCGCCAAGGACGGCATCCAGGTGCTGGCCAAGGCGCGCGTGACGGTGCGCACGAACATCAAGCGCCTCGTCGGCGGCGCCGGCGAGGAGACGATCATCGCGCGCGTCGGCGAGGGCATCGTGTCGACGATCGGCTCCAAGGACTCGCACAAGGACGTGCTCGAGAACCCCGACTCGATCTCGAAGAACGTGCTGCACAAGGGCCTCGACGCCGGCACGGCGTTCGAGATCGTCTCGATCGACATCGCCGACGTGGACATCGGCACGAACATCGGCGCGCGCCTGCAGGCCGACCAGGCCGAGGCCGACAAGCGCGTCGCGCAGGCGATGGCCGAGAAGCGCCGCGCCATGGCCGTGGCCGCCGAGCAGGAGTTCAAGGCGCAGGTGCAGGAGAACCGCGCCAAGGTCGTGCTGGCGGAGGCCGAGGTGCCGCTCGCCATGGCGAGCGCGCTGAAGAGCGGCAACATGGGCGTGATGGACATGTACCGCCTGAAGAACGTCGAGGCCGACACGCGCATGCGCTCGACCCTGGCCGGCGACGGCGGCGAAGCGCCGCAGCAGGTCTGAGGGACGAGCCGTGCTGGCCGCCATCGACTTCGGCGACTTCATCAAGTTCGTCGTCTTCTTCTTCGTGGTCGTGCTGCCGATCCTGCGCACGATCCACGAAGCCGTGAAGTCGCGGAACGAGGAGTCGCGTCGGCGCGCCGAGTCGGGCGCGCCGGCGACCGAGGTCGAGGACGGCGGCGAAGCCGATGGCGACGAGGCGCGGCGCGCCTTCGAAGCCTTGATGCGTGGCGAGCAGCCGGCGCGCGAGCCGGCTCCGCCGCCGATCCCCGTCGCCGCGCCGGCCGTCGAGGCGGTGTCGCGCCGCGTCGAGCGTGGCCGCGCGGGCGACCTGCACCGCGAGGCGCGCGAGTCGGAGCTCCCCGGCCAGATCGAGGAGCGGCTGGAGACGCGCGGCGACGAGGCGCGCTCCAGCGAGGGCGAGAGCTACGAGGAGGAGCTGGAGGCGCGCGGCCTCGCCCAGCCCGACGAGGAGGAGCTGGCCACCGCGGAGAACCGCCGGCGCATCGACGAGGAGCGCGCCCGGCGCGAGGCCTTCCTGCGCGCCGAGCGCGAGTCGGCGGCCGGGCGCCGCGTCTCGGTCTCCTCGGGGGCCATGACGAGCTTCGAGCTCGAGTCCAAGCCGCCCGAGCTCGCCACGCCGCGGACGGCGCGGGCCGAACGCGCCGCGAAGCTCCTCGGCACGCGCGCCGACCTGCTCCGCGCCGTGCTGGCCGCCGAAGTGCTGGGCCGCCCGAGCGCCCTGCGCGAACCGGGCGAGGGCCCGGTCGGGTTGCGCTGATTCACGCGCCAGCGCCGCTTCAAGCGTGCCTACTGCGACTGCGGCCGCAGCGCGCGAATCGAGTCGCGCGCCGCGGAGACACCAGGCATCACGGCACCAGCGTCACGCGCAATCCTTGGGTCATGCCCCAGTTCGCAGGCGGCGCGTAGCCGTTGTCGCGCGTCCAAACCTGCAGGTGGACGACATCCCCGGCAGCGAGATTCGAGGCTGCCATGCGCTCCGTCGTGAAGGGGAACTGCAAGATGCCGCTGCACGCGGGGCCGCCCGGCGGCTGGGCTGAGAGGATCCAGCTGCGCCAGACCGGAGAGCCGACGCACATGGTCCCGCCGGCGAACGGCGTGGAAGCCGGCATGCGGCTCCAGGTCAGCACGCCGTTGACTCCCGGCGCGATCTGCGTGGCCGACACGACGAAGCTGTTGCTGGAGCCGACGCTGGCCAGCCCTTCGCCGGCGATGGCCGGAACGCAACCGGCGGAGGTCGTCTTGGCGCTGCAATAGGTGCTGATCGAAGTCACCCCACCGCGCCACTCGTAGCCGCCATGAAGCGTGAAGTGGCGTCCTTGCCCGGAACTGTCGTAGGCGACGTTGCCGCCGCCCTCGTCGAAGTGCCACAGGCCGATGGTGGAAGCGTCCGTCTCGAAGCGGCGCTGCGGGGTGAAGTTGCCCGTGTAGCGCGGGACGCTCGAAATGCGGGCTTCGTCGATCTCGCCGCGGAAGAACTCGGAGTACCCGATGTAGCCTTGCGCGCCAAGCACCGTTTCCCATCCCGACCACGGATTGCAGGGCAGCGGGGGACATTGGGCCTTGAGCACGCCGTCGACGTAGAGGTGGCCGGAGGGGCCAGCCTCCGGACCGAAGACCATCGCGAGGTGGTGCCAGCGCCCTTCGCCCATGGAGTAGGCGGGAGCGGCTCCGCAGCCCTCAGGCCCAGGGCAAGAGTACATGCCCATCGTGGGCGCGCCGCTATCTTCGCGCACGTACAAGCCATGCGAGTACATGCCCCAGCGGAACAGGATCGCGCCGCTATTGAGTTCGGTGGCGTACTGGGGCATGCGCACCCAAGCCTCCCAAGTCGAATTCGTCACCAAGTCTCCCACGCCAGCGGCGGTGCCGCGCCCGCTGATTCCATCGAAGTACACGGCGCCGTCCTGTGCGACGGCGGGCAGGGACAAGGGTGCTACCAGACATGCCAGCAAGATGGTCTTCTTCATGGAGAGGCTCCTTCGCCTACCGAAGCGATCCGCCAGCCCCCAATCGGACAGCAAAGTCGCTTCCCACGCACGATCGGCAGGGTCTTGCTTGAAGGCCGGTAGTTCGTGTCAAACAGGATCCATGGCCAAGCGCAGCAGCCCGAACGCGAAGCAGCCCTCCACGCGAGGCGGCGTCCAGTCGAAGTCGTCCAAGTCGGCTCCCGCGCGGGGCGCGTCCAGCAAGGGTGGGGGCCAAAAGCGAGCCGCCGCGGCGGATTCCACCCAGGCGAAGAAGGCCGGCGACCAAGGAGACCTGCGCGGAGCGGAGGTGCGCCATTGGTTGTTCAAGTCCGAACCCGAGGTCTTCAGCTTCCAGGACCTGATGGGCGCGTCCGGGCGCCGCACGGGTTGGGATGGGGTGCGCAACTACCAGGCGCGCAACTTCCTGCGCGACGACTGCCGCGTGGGGGATCTGGTCGTGTACTGGCACAGCAACGCTGAGCCGCCGCACGGCGCGGGGCTCGCCAAGGTGGTGCGGGCCGGCCATCCCGACCCGACGCAGTTCGTGAAGGGCCACGACCACGAGGATCCCGACTCGGATCCCAAGGACCCGCGTTGGATGCAGGTGGAGATCGAGGCGATGCGCGCCTTCAAGAAGCCCGTGACGCTGGAGGCGCTGCGCGCGGATCCGCGCTCGAGCGGCATGCTGCTCTTGGCGAAAGGCCAGCGTTTGTCCATCCAACCCCTGACGCGCGAGCAGTACGAGTTGGTGCTGGAGCTGGGGGGCGGCTGAGCGGCGGTTTGCAGGCTCTCCCACGCTTGCGGCGGCGAAGATATGGCGCCGCAAGCCAATTAATTTCAATGTTTTGAGTTAATGCGATTTGCTGGGCTTGGCTGGCTGTCGCCGCTGTGGACTTGCGCCCATCCGCGCCGTGTGGTCAAAACCAAACTCTCGGCGCCGGGCCCGGATGCCCGTCTCGCCACTCCGCAGTCCCAGTTTCGGACATAGAGACCATGAGCCAGAACTACGATCGCCTCGTCCAGGCCGTGGAAGCCTGCCGCGATGATGTCGCCAAGGCCGATGCGGGCAACAAGGCCGCCACGGCGCGCGTGCGCAAGGCTATGCAGGACATCAAGAACATCGCGCAGGACCTCCGCAAGGAGATGCTCGAGAAGCGCGACGCTGGCAAGCCGGCGAGCTGAGGCTCCGCCGCCGACCGCCTCGCGCGCGGTCCAAGCACACGCGACCGGCGCGGGCAGCCTAGGCCCGCGCCGGTCGCTCCGTCTTGAGCGCCGTCTTCGCCGCCTCCGCAGCCAGCTCCCGCAGCCAGCCGACGGATTCCGTCGTCAGAGTCCGTAGCCAGAGTCCATAGAACGTCCCATGCCGCACCTGCCGCTCTGCCTCGTCCTGCTCCTTGCGTTCCTCTTGCCTGGCTCGGCGCCCACGAAGGGCGGTGAGGGCGATGCGCCTCCGCCGCGTCCGCGCAC
>JBEBCR010000296.1:0-6117 GCA_041157565.1 Planctomycetota bacterium
CGCAGGAGCTCGTTCCCGTCGCGCACGACGAGCTCCAAGGCGCCCGCGAACTCGTTCGAGCGCGTGGCGGCCAAGGCGCGCAGCGCCTGCAGGCGCACCGACGCAGCCGGATCGCGTTGCAGCAATCCTCGCGCCACATCGATGGACAACGCGCCGCGGCGCGCGAGCATCCACGCGGCCAGTTCGCGCTCGCGCGCGCCCACGTCCGCGGCGCCGAGAAGCGCCGAGAGCTGTTCGTCGGACCACGCCGCGTCCGACCACGGATCGACCGGCACGCCGCCCCGCGCCGTGGCGTGGCCGAAGGTGCCGTCGCCGAGGCACTGCGACTCGAGGAAGGGGTTGCGCTTGTGCCAGCGCCCGAGCCACTCCCCGGCGGCGATCTGGCCCAAGTGCTCCTCGGCGACGATGTCCTGCAGCACGTTGACCGAGTTCGCTACGACCACGCGCGTCGAACCGCCTTCGAGCCAGGCGGTGGCGACATCGCCCTCGCGCTGGAACGCGCCGAGGAAGCACTGGTCGAGGAGCGCCACCTGGGCGCGCGGCCGCAAGGCCCGCACCTCGGACGCGTCGAGCACGAGCGCGGCGGCGTGCTCGCGGTCGGCGGCTTCCACCGCGGGCTCGGACGCGTCCGCCAGCCATCCGACGGGCACCTGCGCCTCGTCAGCGATGCGCGCGCGCGCCGCCTCGGGCGCTTCGCCTCCGGCGACGGCCCGCCGCAGGCGCGAACGCAGGCCGCGCAGCAAGGCGGCGCGGCGCGCCTCGGTCGTGCGCGCCTCGGGCTCGCCGAGCAGCAGTTGCGCATCGACCTCGCCGTGGGCGTGGACGATGCACAGGCCTAGTCGCGGGTCGGAGAGGTCGCGCAGGAAGCCCTCCAGCGCGCGCGCTCCATCGTGGTGGTGCCAGGCGGACCACGAACCCGAGCCTTGGGCGCCAGGGCCGAACATCGCGGGCATGGCCTCGCGCCACAGTTCGCGCCGCGCCGACCAGGCGTCCAGCGACTCGGACACGTAGGCGTGGCCCTCGAAGGAGGCGACGCGCGAGAGCGGCAGCGCGCCGTCCTCGATCTCCCGCGCGCGACCTTCGAAGTAGCTCGCCAGCAGGCCGCGCGCGCGCGGCCCCTCGAACGACACGCGCGAGACCCAGATGTCGCGCTCGAGGCGCTGCGGCGACGAAGCCTCGAGCTCGAACCAGCGCAGCAAGCCGTCGGAGTCGGTGCGCGGCGCGGCGCGCCAGAGCAGATCGAAGTCGGCGTAGTACGCGTCGGACGGCACCGAAGACTCCTCGCGCGGATGGAGGTCCTCGTCCATCTTGAACGCCGACGTCAGGTGCTGCGCGCCGCGCAGCATCGGCACCGGGAGTTCCCCCGCCAGCACCGCGCCTTCGACGCGCGCCTCGGCGCAAAGGCGCCGCAGTTCGTCGCGCAGCGCCTCGGCTTCGGCGCCCTCCGACACGACGAGCACCACGCCCACGCCGCGCCCGGCTTGCGCCTTGGTCCAGGCATCCAACGCCTCTCGCGCGGACTCGTGCGTGGCGGCGTCGACGACGAGGGCCGTGGAGACGGGCAGGGGGCGCTCCGGAAGCTGGATGCGGAGCGTCTGGGCCAGCAGGAGCGGAAGCATGGCCAGCCCATGGTCGCCCCTCGGAGGCCGCCAGTCGAGGGCTGCAGCGCCCTTCAGCGCGGCGGGCGCGCCTCGGGTAGGCTTGGAGGGCATCCCGCTGGGCGGTGGAGGCTTGCTCCACCCCCTCCCCCGCGCCCAGCCCGCCTCCCTCACCAGGTCCCTCCGATGCTCGACGCCCTGATCCTGTGCGCCATGGTGCAACTGCCCGTGCAGCGCGTGACCGACTCGACCACCGACACGCTCGTGCGCCTCGCGGACCTGAACGGGGACGACGACTACAACGACGCGGGCGAGGTCGTGCAGGACTACGTCGACACGATCGGTCCGCTGCCGCTCGCCAACAACGTGGGCTTGCGCTCCGCGGTCGATGGCTTCGTGCTGGTGACGGACAACAGCGAAGACACCGTGTTCGCGTTCCGCGACCACGACAACGATGGTGACTTCAACGACCCCGACGAGGCCGCGCGCTGGTTCGACGGCCGCGCCGGCGGGAACTTGGCCGGAGTCCTGATGCCCGCGGCCAACGGCCTCGTGCGTGGCGCGGATGGCGTCGTGTGGGTGGCGTCCTCGAACTCGGGCACCACGGGCGTGGACGCGGTGCTGCGCCTCGTGGACCTGAACCTCGACGGCGACGCCAACGACGCGGGCGAGGCCTCCGAATGGTGGTCGACCCCCGGCAACCCCGCGGGCGATTCGGTGCCGCAAGCGGTGCAGATCGGCCTCGACGGCGCGATCTACCTGTGCGACGCGCCGTCCAGCCTCGGGTTCCAGAAGGGCGTGTACCGCCTCGTCGACCTCAACGCGGACGGGGACGCCAACGACGCGAGCGAGCGCCTGCCGTACTTCATCCCGCCGTTCGCGGCCACGCCGTTCTTCTGGTGCCTCGAGGTCGACTCCCTGGGCTGGTTCTACACGGCGGACACCGGCAACGAGCAGGTGTGGAAGTTCAAGGACCTGAACGCGGACGGCGACGCGCAGGACGCGGGCGAGTCGTTCCTCTTCTGGGCCGTGGGCGCGGCCAGCAACATCTGGGACCTCTCGATCGACTCCAACGGCGACGTGTACTGCAGCGACAGCCAAGGGACCTCGCGCATCATCCGCCTGCGCGACGCCGACGGCAGCAACTCGATCGGCGCCAACGAAGTCGTGGTCGTCTACGACGAGACCTTGGCGTCCGTCGTCATCGGCAACGGACGCGGCCTCGACTTCTCGCCGTCGCAGCCGGCGGGCGCGCCGTTCTGCTTCGGCGACGCCGGCGCGTGCCCCTGCGCGCCCGCGGGCAACCCGGGCAAGGGCTGCCCCAACAGCATCGCGCCCGGCGGCGCGCGGTTGTGGACCAACGGCGTCGCCAGCATCGCCGCCGACACGCTGTCGCTCGACGGCCGCTTCATGCCGGCGAGCAGCGCGCTGTACTTCCAAGGCACGGCGCAGCTGAACAACGGCCTGGGCAACGCCTTCGGCGACGGCTTGCGCTGCGCGGGCGGCTCGGTGATCCGCCTCGGCACCAAGGTCAACTCGGCGGCCGGACAGTCGCGCTACCCCGCCGCCGGCGACCTGGCCGTGAGCGTGCGCGGGCAATGCGTCGCGGGAGCCACGCGCACCTACCAGGTGTGGTACAGGAACGCCGCGGCGTTCTGCACCGCGAGCACGTTCAACCTGACGAACGGCGTGCAGGTCGCCTGGACGCCCTGAGAAGCCTTTCCGGTCGTCTGGTTTTCTTGACAGACGCCCGTCCCAAGCGCGGCCTTACAGCTTGACGGTGCGCCAAGGGGTCCACGGGCTAGCCCCCGTCGCCCCCACGGCGCGCATCCGCCAGCGCCACCAACCAGGCGCCGCCTCGTCGCTCGCCGCCGTCGCGTCGGCCGGCGCGACGATCGTCCCCGCCGGCGTCCACAGGCCTCCGACAGGCCGCAGTTGGCGCTCGACCTCGAACCACGACTCGTTGTTGGCGTTGTCGCGCCAAGCGAGGTCGACGCGGAACGAGGTGTCCGGGCGGCGGACGACGAACAGGGTCGGCGCGCGCGGCGGCGGCGGCGGACGCACGATCAGCGTCGCCACGTGCGTCGCCGACAAGCCGCCGGCGTCGGTCGCGCGCGCGGTCAGCACGTGGGTGCCGACCTGCAGGTCCGGCACGACCAGCAACGCGCCGACTCCCAGCGCGCCTTGCAGGCTCGAGCTCCACTCGATCGCCGCCGAGAGGACGCCGTCCTCGCGGTCGCCGCTCGTCCCTTGCAAGAGCGCCGACGCGCCATGGGCGATCGAGAGGTTCGTGCGCGGCGCGAGGATGCGCACCGTCGGCGGCGTGTTGGGCGCGGGACTGCCGCCCACAGCGGCGCCAGCGTCGAGCAGTCCGCCGGTGGCGACGACCCCGGTCCAGCCCGGCAGCGGTCGCGCCGTGGAGATCAGGCGCTGGCGCACCTGCAGCGCGCTCCACGCCGGATTCGCCGCCCAGACGAGCGCGGCGGCTCCCGTGGCGTGCGGCGCGGCCATCGACGTGCCTTGCAGGTGCGCGTAGCCGCCGCCCGGCCAGGTCGATTGGATGGCCATGCCCGGCGCGGCGAGATCGACGTGGCGCGCGCCGTAGTTCGAGAAGTAGGCGCGGCCTCCGTCGTTGTTGCACGCGGCCACGCCGAGGATGGTGTCCAGCGGATACGACACCGGATACGCCGCCGAGGCGTCGGTGTTCAGGTTGCTGTTGCCGGCGGCGGCCACGAACAGGTGTCCTTCCGTCCCGGCGTTCCGGATGGCGTCGTTCAACGCCTGCGTGTAGCCGCCACCGCCCCAGCTGTTGTTCGACAGCTTGATGCCGTTGCGCCGGCAGTAGTCGATGGCCGCGATGGCCCCCGAGGTGTAGCCGCCAGCCGGACCGAGGAAGCGCAAGGCCACCAGCTTGCAGCGCCACGCGACGCCTGCGACGCCAAGGCCGTTGTCGCCCACGGCGCCGATCGTGCCGGCGACGTGCGTGCCGTGGCCTTGCTCGTCGAACGGATCCGCGTCGTGGGCGTAGAAGTCCCAGCCGCGCACGTCGTCGACATGGCCGTTGGCGTCGTCGTCGAGGCCGTTGCCCGGGATCTCGTCGACGTTCGTCCAGATGTTCGCCGCGAGGTCGGGGTGCGAATGGTCGATCCCGGTGTCGATGACGGCGATGGCGAAGTCCGCCGCGCCCTGCGTGACGTTCCACGCCTCGGGCGCGTTGATGTCGAAGCCGGCGATCCCCGGATCGCCCGCGACGGTTTGGCCGCCGTTGTGCAAGCCCCACAGTTGCGCGTAGTTCGGATCCGAGGGTTCGACCAGCGGTCGGAGGACGCGATCGGCCTCGACGAGTTCGACGAAGGGCGCGAGACGCTCGCGCGCGACGTGCGGCGGCACGCGGATCACGACCAGCTCGAGGCCCTGCGAGGCGTCCTCCTCGCGCGCGCTGCCGTCGCCGACCATGGCGCGCACCGCCTGCTTGTAGCCCTCGGCGACGTCCTCCGGAAAGCGCACCAGCACCCCGGCCGGGTTGTGCGGCAACCCCGGCACCGCCTCCAAGGACCGCGCCGCGAAGCGCTTGACCGCCACCGAAACCCCATCCACCCTGCGCTCCTGCGCCCCCGACGCCACCGACGCCAGGCACCACGAGCCCACGACGCACACGAACCAGAAGCAGCGCATGCCCACACCAACGGGAAGTCGGTCCCAGCGCGTCGCCGCGCGGCGCATCCCCCATGCCCGCGCCCGACGGTCGCGGCTTCGCCGGCGCGCCTGCGTCCGGGTCCCCCGCGGCGCGAGGGCTGCCCACCCTCGCCGAGATGTGTGTCGCCGGGCCGGGGGGGAAGACTTGAGATACGCGCTCGAATTGATGCTGGTCCCGATGATTGTGCGGCATTTGGGGGCCTGCCAACGCGGATTCGGGCGCTTGGGTGCTGCCTGCGCGCCTCCGCCGAGCGTCTAGGTCTTCGGAGGGACGCTCAACGGCGACCAGGCCAAGGCCTGGCGGGCGGTGCACGCTGCGGTCACTGAGGACCGGCCTCGCGCGGACTTCCTCGCCGACTCCTGCCGCCCAGCGCAGGGACGACCGCTCCGGCCGCGCCCGCGCGCCTGGGGCGACGGAGCACCGAGCCGCGGCGCACGACCCCCAGGCGACCGCGTGCGGTGGAGGACACGCGGCTAGACGACGCGAACGAACCAAGCAAACCCGAGGAGACGAAGCCGAAGGACGACCACCCGACACCAGACACCGCGCCACGCGTTGGACGCGGGAGGACTGCGACGCTCGCTCGCGGCCCTCGACGTCACGGCCCCCGCGACCAGCTTGGCTGCGGAGGGCTGGTTCGTCGCAGCACGCGACGTTCCCTGCATGCGCTCCCCGAGGTCGCGTCGACCACGGCGCGCACAATCAACGGGACCAGCATCGAAACAGTGGGGTGCGAGACCAACTTATCGTCAGCCCCGCACCCCATCCCATCATGCCCTCGGCCGACTCCCCAGCCGACCGAGGACACACCACCCCGGAGCA
>JBEBCR010000297.1:0-5923 GCA_041157565.1 Planctomycetota bacterium
GAACGCGTGCACTGTGGATCCGATGGTCTGCGTCGTCTCGTGGCCCTTGCCGGCGATCAGCACCACGTCGCCGCGGCGCGCCTCCTCGAGGGCGGCGGCGATGGCGGCGCGGCGGTCGACCTGCACGTCGCGGCGCGCGCGCGCGCCGGGCATGCCTTCGACGATCTCCGACAGGATCCGCTCGGGATCCTCGCTGCGCGGGTTGTCGCTGGTGACGATGGCGATGTCGGCGAGTTCGTCCACGACCCGGCCCATCGGCGCGCGCTTGCCGCGATCGCGATCGCCTCCGCAGCCGAACACCACGATCAGGCGGCCGGGCGGGGCGGATGCCGTGGGCGAATCCTCGCTGGCGGACGCCTCGTCCAGCGCCGAGCGCAAGGTCGACAGCACGTTGCGCAGCGCGTCCTCCGTGTGGGCGTAGTCGACCAGCACGGTGAATCCCCGACCGTCCACGGGCACGGGCTCGAGCCGGCCCGGGGCGGAGGATGCGGTGGCGAGCCCTTCCAGCACCGTGGAAGGGCTCGCCCCCGTGACGAGCGCCGCGGCGGCAGCGGCCAATGCGTTCTCGACGTTGTAGCGACCTGCGAGCGGCAGCCAGAGCCTGGTGCGTGAGATCCCCATCCCCGACAAGACCAGATGCGTGCCGCGCAGGTCGCTGCGCAGTTGAGAAGCGCAAAGTCCGAAGCCGGACCCGACGCCGTACGTGACGACGGCCGCGCCTCGCGCGCGCGCCGCCTGCGCCATGCGCTCGTGGTGCGGGTCGTTCCCGTTCACGATCGCGCAGCCGTCGGGGTCGAGGCCCTCGAACAGCTTCTGCTTGGCGCGCGCGTACCCCTCGAAGTCCCCGTGGTAGTCGAGGTGGTCGCGCGTGAGGTTGGTGTAGATGGCGGCCTTGAAGGACAGGCCGGCGACGCGCTCCTGCTCGAGCGCGTGGGAGCTGACTTCCATGGCGACGCAGTCGCCGCCGAGCTCCTTGTGGCCGCGCAGCAGGCGCTGCAGCGCGGGAGCGTCGGGGGTCGTGTGCGTCGCCGGCTGCAGGATTCCGTCGGCCAGGCGGTTGCCCGCCGTGCCGAGGACGGCCGGATGGCGGCCGGCCGTGGCCAGCAGGTGCCCCACGAGGTGCGCCACCGTCGTCTTGCCGTTGGTGCCGGTCACGCCGACCAGGTCCATGCCGCGCGCGGGCTCGCCGTAGACCAGCGCCGCGGCGCGTCCCGCGGCGGTGCGCGCCTGCGGGTGGATCCAGGTCGGCGCGCGCAGCACGACGTCGAGCTCGCGCGGCGCGAGGATCGCGGCGGCGCCGCGCTTGACGGCGTCGTGGACGTAGCGCGTGCCGTCGAGCTGCGTGCCGACCAGCGCGCAGTACAAGTCGCCCGGCTCCACGGCGCGACTGTCGAGCTTGACGCCCGACAACGACGGTCCGCGACCGGCGCTCGGCGGCAGCACCGAGCCGCCCAGCGTGGCGACGAGGTCGGCGAGATGGACGGCTTCAGCGGGTCGCACGCGCATCCTCCGCCCACGGATGGTCGTGGGCTCCCTTCGAGATCCTCTGCTTCGCCTCGCCCTGCGGCTGGATGGCCTGGAAGCCCTCCTCGTCGAGCAGGATCGAGTCCACTCCACCGCGCGTCAGGCCCAACGCCTCGCGCAGCACGGCCAGCGCCCCGGGGCCGGCGATGGTCGAACCGAAGCGCCCGCCCTTCTTGGGCTCCTCGACGACGTAGAGCACCATCACTTCGCGACCGCCGCCCGGGAGCCTCCCGAACATGCAGATCGAGGACGTGTAGCAGGACTTGCCGGGATGGGCGCTCTGGTTGCGCAGCGTCGCGCGGCAGGCGGCCTCGCCCTTGCAGCCGTGGGCCCGGATGTGATCCAGCTCCACGTGCAAGCAGATTTCACCAGGCACCTTCTGGGCGGTGCCCGTCTTCGTACCCATCACCATGTCGTTGCGCTGCAGGGCCTTTCCGGTGCCGATCTTCGCGCCCACATACATCATTTCCCGCACCTGCTTGCAAGCCTCCGCGGAGAGCGAGTCGCGCTCCTGCAACGGGTGGTCGGACACCAGCGGGATCTCGCGTCGCGCGCCGTACTGCTCGACGGCCCGCACGAGCCGCAGCGGACGGTAGTGGCCGCCGCGCAGCAGGGTCGCCAGCGCCGTGGCGTGCTGCCACAGGGTCACGTGCATCTCGTGGCCGAAGCAGGTCGAGGCGTGCGACCAGGTCTTGTTGCGCGCCTTCGACAGGAGCGGCACCATGCCGGAGCGCTCGTGCGACAGGCCCGCCCCCGGCGCGCGACCGTAGCCCAGGTCGCGGAAGTGCCCCTCCAGCACCGCGCCGTCGAGGCGCGTGCCGATCTGCACCATGACCGAGTTGAGCGAGAAGGCGAGGCCCTCGGTGGCGGTCGCCCGCCCCCACTCGTCGCCGCCTTCGGCCTCGTTGATCTTGCGCCCGTTGTAGGCGTACTTGCCGTGGCCGGCGTCGAACACCTCGCCGGGGGACACCACGCCCTCGTGCAGCGCGGAGGCCATGACCACGGCCTTCATGGTCGATCCCGGGGTGAAGACGTGCTGCAGCGGCGCGAAGCCGCCGAAGCCGTAGGAGTTGACCGACTCGACGGCCAGCACGTCCCCGCTCGCCACGTCGACCACGATGCCCATGGCCAGCGCGGGCTGCTTCTCCACGAGGGTGCGCTCCAGCTGCGCCCGCAGCGTGGCCTGCACCGGCAGCTCGAGCGTCGTCTCGACCTGCACGGGCTCGTCGGCCGCCTCGAGCGAGACGAAGTGCTGGTAGCCCGGCGCGCGACCGTTCGTGCGCGCCGCCGAGCGCCGCTCGCTGCGGTAGCGCTCGCCGTCGCGCCGCACCCAGGTGGCGTACTCGGGACCGCGCAGCATGCGCTCGACCGAAAGCTCCAGTCCGCTGCGCGGCCGGGGCAGGTGCACCAGCGCGTGCGCCAGCTCCTCGTGGTCGACCTTGTCGGCCGCGCTCCACGCCGCCTCGTCGATCGGCAGTCCGAGCGACTCGCGCGCCTTCTGGCTGGCGGCGTCCTTCTCCCACACGCCCCACGAGCCCACGACGGCCAGCGAGTCCTCCTCGGTGCGCGCCGGGTAGGCGCGCTTCTTGTGGCGCACGAGCTCCATCTGGTGCGGCTGCACCGCCTCGCTCGACAGGAGCTTGTGCACCGACTCCACCAGCGCGGGCGGGACCTCGCGCAGCACGACCTTGTGGCCGGTGGGCATCAGCGCGGCCCACAGCTTGTTGCGGAAGTCGTCCTGCGCCTTGCCCGACGCCAACCGCTCGCCGTGGATGCACCACGACAGGTCGTCGGCGAGGCGCATCGTCCAGCGCACGGGATTGGTCTTCTCCTTGAAGCCCTGGCGCAGGCGCTCCTCGTTGGAGAGCACCTCGAACGGGTTCCAGCGCAGGGTCCATCCTCCGCGCTTCTGGTCTGCGACCAGCTGCATGCCGCGCACGGGCTCGCCGCTCTCGTCGGCCTCGCCGGCGCGGCCGGTCCGCAGCCACTGGCGCACGCGCGCCGCCGCGTCCTCGCCCAGCGGGAAGGGCGCGCCGTCGGCCACCACCCAGCGACCGTCGTAGTCGGGCATCACGCGCTCGAGCAGCCGCGCCTCGGAGACCTCCAGCACGCGCGCGAGCATGGGCACGAGCTTGCCGGGCGTGTGGGCCTGCCACAGCGCGGTGGGCGAGGCGGTCAGCTCCAGGTACTCGACGGTGGTCGCCAGCGGCACGCCACCCGAGTCGCGCAGGTCGAAGGGCACCGGCTCGACGACCGAGTCGCGCGCCAGGACCGGCTGCTCCCCATCCGGCACCACCGACAGGAACAGGGCCCGCAGGCCGACCAGCGCCAGCACCACGCCGATCAGCGCGCTGACGAAGAACGCCGAGCGCAGCACGACGTTGTCCGGCTCGACGGGGGCGACGACGCGCGTCGGCTCCTCGGCGCGGCCGGATTCCATGGGCTCCATCACAGCACCCCCTTGGCGCGCTGCACGCGCTCCGAGACGCGCTTGTCGTCGAGGCGCACCTCGGCCTGGCGGCCCTTGCGCACCGGGGCGGCGGGCGCGGCCTTCTCCTGCTTGTCCTTGGCGAGCGGCTCCGCCGGCTCGTGGTCGAGCGCGACGATCTGCGCGGCGCGCTCGTCGTTGACCGCCTCGATGAGCTTGATCGTCGTGTACTGGCGCGCCAGGCGATCCGCCTCGGCGCGGTTGTGGCTCTGCACGCCGGCGGTCGCGACCGCCAGGGCGAGGACGCCGAGCGACAAGCCGATCGACAAGGTGGAACGCACGCTCACGACGACGCCTCCCGGCCCGAGGGCCGACGGGCGGCGCGCAGGCGCGCGGAGCGCGAGCGCGGATTCGCGCGGCGCTCGTGGTGGTCGGCCTCGACGGGCTTCTTCGCCAAGAGCTCCCAGCCGTCCTCCTTGGCGCGCGCCGCGAGGAAGCGCTTGACCACGCCGTCCTCGAGCGAGTGGAACGAGATGGCGACGAACACGCCGCCCGGCGCCAGCACGGCGCGCGCGCATTCGAGCGCGGCGGAGAGCTCGTCGTGCTCGGCGTTGACCGCGCGACGCAGGGCTTGGAAGGTCAGGGTCGCGGGGTGGATCTTCCCGCCCGCGCGGCCGACGGCCTGCGCCACGCAGTCGGCCAGCGCCAGCGTGCGCAGGAACGGCGCGCGACGGCGCCCCTCGACGATCGCCTTGGCGATGCGGCGCGCGCGCGGCTCCTCGCCCTCGGCGTGGATCAGGTCGGCCAGCGCCCCCTCGTCGAGGCGATTGACGAGGTCCGCCGCCGTGGTGGCGCGCGTCGGGTCCATGCGCATGTCGAGCGGCCCGTCCTGCTGGAAGCTGAAGCCGCGCGCCTTGGTGTCGAGCTGCAGCGACGACACGCCCAGGTCGACGAGGATCCCCGCCACGGGCGCGAGACCCTCGCGCTCGAGCAGCCCGCGCAGCTCGCTCAAGCGCGCGCGCCGCAGCTCGAAGCGGCCGGCGAAGCGCGCGAGGCGCGCGCCGGCGAGCTCCAGCGCCGCCGGGTCCTGGTCGCACCCAAGGAGGCGCGCGAGCGGACGAGCCTCGAGCACGAGCTCGGCGTGGCCGCCCATGCCCACGGTGCCGTCGACGATCCAGCCGGCCTCGAGCTCAGGCGCGATGCGCGCGAACGCCTCGACGAGGGCGAAGGGCAGGACGGGGATGTGCACCCGCTCCTCGCCCGACCCCGACTGCGCCTTGGATTCGCGTTCGACCACCGAGTAGCCCACCGATCATCCTTTGGCCGTCCCGGCCGAACCGAGGATCCGATCGATGTTGTCGAGCGCCTTGGCGTGGGTGGCTTCGTAGCGCTCCCACACGTCCTTCGCCCACACTTCGGCGTGATCGTTCACGCCGATCATCAACACCTCTCCGGCGAGGCGCGCCCCGCTGCGGAGCCGTTCGGGGACGAGCACGCGTCCGGCGGAATCGAGCTCGATCTCGAACGAGGAACGAAACAGGAGACGCTGCGCCGCGCGCTGCTCTTCCCCCGCGAACGTGGCGAGGTTCAAGCGAGCGATCGTCGCTTCGAACCCCGGCTTCGAGTAGAGGTAGACGCAACCGTCCTGTCCCGCGGACAGGATCACGACGAGGTTGCCCTCGGCGTTGCGCGTCAACTCCTCCGTGAAGCGCTTGGGGACGGTCACCCGTCCCTTGGCGTCGAGGGAGTGGGAGGATTCACCGAAGAACACGGTGAACCTCCCCTACCTCTGGAAGCAGTGAGAGGGGTGAGGTGCCGACGAGAGCGCCACAGCCCCCACCGAGCGCGCTCGTACGGCACCCCAACTCCCACTTGTTCCCACTGATCGACACGGGCGTATTCTTCTCACCCACCAAGCGACACCGCAAGCCACTTTCGCGCTGAAAAGGCCCTTGGCTTGGGATTGGGACG
>JBEBCR010000298.1:0-4647 GCA_041157565.1 Planctomycetota bacterium
GTGCCGTCGAGGACCTCGCCGGCGGGGACCTGCGTCCACTTGTCGAGGATGGCGCGGCGCACGACGGCGCCCTTCCTGACGGTCACGCCGCCGAGGAGGATCGAGTCCTCGACGATGGCGCCGGGCTCGACGGTCACGCGGTTGGCGAGGATCGAGCGACGCACGGCGGCGCGGTCGACGACGACGCCGGCGCACAAGATCGAGTCCTCGGCCTCGCAGCCGCGCACGAGTCGCGCCGGCGGATCCGCGTGCCAGAGCGAGTAGATCGGCCAGCGGCGGTCGTGCAGGTCGAAGCGCGGCGCGGCCCCGATCAGGTCCATGTTGGCCTCGAAGTACGCGTCGAGGGTGCCGACGTCGCGCCAGTACGGCTCGCGCCCGCCGCCCGCGTCGACGAAGTGGTGCGCGTAGACGGGCGCCTCCTTGTACATCGCGGGGATGACGTCCTTGCCGAAGTCGTGGCTGCTCTTCGAGCCGAGCTCCGCGTCCGCGCGCAGGCGGCGCGCCAGCTCCTTGGCGTCGAAGATGTAGATGCCCATCGAACCGAGGCACCGCCCGGGCTTGCCGGGGATCTCCGCGCCCTGCTTGGGCTTCTCCTCGAAGGAGACGACGCGGTCGGCGACATCCACGCCGAGGATGCCGAAGCGGCGCGCCTCGCTGGAGGGGATCTCGACGGCGCCGATCGTCAACGCGGCTCCGGTGGCCACGTGCTGCTCGAGCATGCGGCCGTAGTCCATGCGGTAGATGTGGTCCCCCGACAGGATCAGCACGTGCTTGGCGCCGGAGTCCTCGAGCAGGTCGAGGTTCTGCCAGATCGCGTCGGCGGTGCCGACGTACCACTTCTCGTGGCTGGCGTGGTGCGGCGGCGCGACGCTGATGAACTGCTCGAGGCGGCGCGGGAGGAAGTTCCAGCCGAAGCGGATGTGCTCCTCGAGGCTGCGCGCCTGGTACTGCGTCAGCACGTGGATGCGGCGCAGTCCCGAGTGGATGCAGTTCGACAGCGTGAAGTCGATGATGCGGTAGCTGCCGCCGAAGGGCACGGCGGGCTTGGAGCGGCGCAGCGTCAGCGGCTTGAGTCGTTCGCCCTGGCCGCCGGCGAGGACGAAGGTGAGCGTGTCCTTGAGTTCCTGCGTGAGGTACATGCGCGCTGGGTGCTCCATGGCCGGGTCCGAGGGCGGAGCCGAGCCGGGTGGTCGTGCCCCTAGGATGCCCGCCACGCCTCCCGGGCGCAAAGACCGTCCGCCGTGCGGGGCTGGACGGCGCGACCGCGACGGGCGCTCGCGCTCCAAGATGGCCCGCGGGCGAGCCCAGCGGTACGATCAGCCGGAACCACGCATGGCCAAGGTCGAGACCAGCACCCTGCCGGACGAGGCGCAGAAGCGCCTGTTCGTGCGCCAGATGCTCGAGGACGTCCAGGCCCTCGAGCGCATGATCCGCGAGGGCTGGATCGAAGCGGGCGTGCGGCGCATCGGCGCCGAGCAGGAGCTGTTCCTGCTCGACAACACGCTGCAGCCGACCAACACGGCGCTGCCCATCCTCGCGCGGCTCCCCAAGGAGTCGTTCACGACCGAACTGGCGCAGTTCAACCTGGAGGCGAACCTGTCGCCGCGCGTGTTCGGCGGGCGCTGCCTGTCGGAGATGGAGGGCGAGCTGCTGCGGCTGCTCGACATGGCGCGCGACGCGGCGCGCGAGTCGCGCACGCAGATCGTCATGTGCGGGATCCTGCCGACGCTGGACCAGACGCACCTCGGCATCGAGTCGCTGACGCCCATCCCGCGCTACAAGGCGCTCAACGACATCCTCGTGGGGCTGCGCGGCGGCCGCTTCCAGGCCGTGATCAAGGGCCTCGACGAGCTCAACACGCACCACGACAACGTGCTGCTCGAGGCCTGCAACACGAGCTTCCAGCTGCACTGGCAGGTGTCGGCCGAGGAGTTCGCGCGGCACTACAACATCGCGCAGCTCGTCGTGGCGCCGCTGCTCGCCGCCGGCGCCAACTCGCCCGTGCTGCTGCGCCACCGGCTGTGGCACGAGACGCGCGTGGCGCTGTTCCAGCAGTCGATCGACGTGCGCACCGAGCAGAAGGTGCAGCGCGGCATGCGCCAGCGCGTCAGCTTCGGCGACCGCTGGGTCGAGGACTCGATCCTCGAGATCTACCGCGACGACATCGCGCGCTTCCGCGCCCTGATCACGACCGGCGAGGACCAGTCGCCGCTCGAGATGCTCGACCGCGGCGAGGTGCCGCAGCTCAAGGCGCTGCGCCTGCACAACGGCACGGTCTACCGCTGGAACCGGCCGTGCTACGGCATCAGCGAGGGCAAGCCGCACTTCCGCATCGAGTGCCGCGTGCTGCCCGCCGGCCCGAGCGTGGTCGACGAGATGGCCAACTCGGCCTTCTTCTTCGGCCTGATGGCGGCCCTGCCCGCCGAGTACGGCGACGTGTCCAAGCGCATGCGCTTCGACGACGCCAAGGCCAACTTCTTCGCCGCGGCGCGCTACGGGCTGCACGCGCGCACGACCTGGCTCGGCGGCCGCGCGCAGGGCGTGGACACGCTGATCCTCGAGCACCTGCTGCCCTTGGCGCGCCAGGGTCTCTTGTCGCGCGGCGTGGATCGCGCCGACATCGACCGCTACCTCGGCGTGCTGCACGAGCGCGTGCAATCCGGCCGCGGCGGCGCGCAGTGGGGCTTCGACTCGCTGGCCGCGATGGGCGAGAAGGGGCGCGTGGTCGATCGCCACCGCTCGCTGACCGCGGCCATGCTCGAGCGCCAGAAGGACAACGAGCCCGTCCACCGCTGGGAGCTGGCCCCGCTGTCGACGCACGCCTCCGACCGCGACGCGTACCTGACGGTGGGCCAGGTCATGACCACCGACCTCGTCACGCTGCACGACGACGACATCGTCGACTACGCGGCGAGCATCATGGAGTGGGAGAAGCTGCGCCACGTGCCGGTCGAGGACCGCGACGGACGCCTCGTGGGCATGGTCACGCAGCTCGGGTTGATGCGCACCCTGACGCACAGCACGCAGGACGGCATGCCCATCACCGTGGGCGAGGTGATGGAGAAGAACCCCGTCGTCATCGCGCCCGAGGCGACCACCATCCAGGCCATCGAGACGATGCGCGAGCACAAGCTCGCGGCGCTGCCCGTCGTGCGCGACGGCAAGCTCGTCGGGCTCGTGACCGAGCACGACTTCTTCGAGCTGACGGCGTCCTTGATGCTGCGTTGGCTGAAGGAAGACTAGGCGCGCCCGCCGGCCGCGCGAAACCTCCCCGGGAAAGACCAAGCCTCACGGAAACCGCCGATTTCGAGCCCGCTGGAGGGGGTGGAAGCCCTTTCCGGGACGCGACGCTCAAGATTCGCGACTCCACCTCGACGATACCCGCGAAGATGCAAGCGAAGATGCTCCGCCAGACCCTCGCCCACGCGCCGCTCGCGCGCGAGATCCTGCGCGCCGGACCGCGCGGTGGAGGGTTGTGCGTCTTGACGGCTGGAGTCCACGGCAACGAACCCGGCGGCGTGCTGGCGCTGCGCCGCGTCGCCGCGCGCCTCGACGTCGCGCGCCTGCGCGGCCGCGTGGCCATGCTGGTGGGCAACATCGCCGGACTCGAGCGCGACGTGCGCTTCGTCCACGACGACCTGAACCGCCTGTGGCGCGCCGAGGATGTGCACCTGGCGCGGCGCGGCGAGGCGCGCGGCTCGAGCGAGCGCGCCGAGCAGCAGGCGCTGCTCGCGCTGCTGGACGAGGAGCTCGCGCAATGCGGCCCCGCCACGCTGCTCGACCTGCACTCGACCTCCGGCGTCGGGCCGCCCTTCACCGTGGTGTCGGGGCCGCGCGGCTCCTCCGACCTCGCGCTGGCGCTGAAGGTGCCGCTCCTGTCGGGCATCGAAGGCCTGATCGGCGGCACGCTGATCGAGTGGTTCGGCTCGCTCGGCCAGCGCGCCGTCGTGCTCGAGGGCGGGCAGAACGCCGCCCCAGCCACCGTGGACCACCACGAGGCCGCCACCTGGCTCGCGCTGCTCGACGCCGGCGTCGTGGACGAGTCCGACGCGCCTTCGCGCGGCGAACTCGAGGCGCGCCTCGCCGCCGGCGCGCGCGGCCTGCCCGCGGTGGTGGAGGTGGGCTACTGCCACCACCTGCAACCGGGCGAGGACTTCGAGATGCTGCCCGGGTTCCGCAACTTCGATCCGGTGCGCGAAGGCCAACTGCTGGCGCGCAGCGGACCGCAACTGGCGCGGGAAGTGCGCGCGCCGTGGACCGGCACGCTGATCATGCCGCGCTACCAGGGCCAAGGGCTCGACGGGTTCTTCCTCGGCCGCGCCGTCGGCTGACGCGCGCCTGCGCGCCAGAGATGTCCGCGCGGGCAGCGTGGGGCGCCAACTCGCGGCGTCGCTTGGCGGCTGCCTCCGGGCAATCCTGAAGCAGCTCGGCGGCGAAGGGAATGGCAATTTTTGGGCGCGCACGGCGAAGCCCTTGGTCGCCTCGGGCACCGGGTGCGCTCGTCATTGCACGCTGGTACTTCTCCGCGCCCGAGATGGATTGGACGCCATGAATCCGCACTGTCCTGCGCCCTGCGTGCGACTGCTTCCTACGCTTGTTCCCCGCTTCGATCCACGACCGCGCACCAAGCACTAGTGCTGGTCGCGT
>JBEBCR010000299.1:0-12842 GCA_041157565.1 Planctomycetota bacterium
CTGGGCGCCCCGTGGAGCACGTTCTGGATCCTCGTCGGCGTCGGCGTGGCGCTGCTCGTCGCCGGGCTCGCGCGCCCGACCTGGATGCGCCCGTTCTGGATCCTGTCGTTGATGGTGGCGACGCCCATCGGCTTCGTCGTCACGACGGTGGCGATGGCGGCGGTGTACCTCCTCGTCATCGCGCCGCTCGGGCTGGTCTTCAGGCTCGCCGGGCGCGACGCTTTGGGCATGAAGGCTCGCGGCTGGACCAAGGTGGAAGGGCGCGAGGATCCGCGCGGCTACTACCGCCAGTCCTGAGCGCGCGCGCTCACTTGGCGCCGAGGCGCCTCCACATCCACGCCGGCAGGGGCAGCTCCGACTGCTCCACCTCTCCATCGCCGTCGAGGTCCCAGCGCGCGAGGAACCCGTCCGCCAGCACGTCCACGCCATCGTCCGCCATGCGATCGAGGCGGGCGCGGAACTCGACCTCCGACACGGACTGGTCGCGGTCGTCGTCGAGCGCCAGCAAGAGGTCGCGCCGCGCGCCCAGCTCGCGGCGCGTGAGCCGCTCGTCCTTGTCGGCGTCGAACAACGCGTAGTGGCGCTCCTTGCCGCCGTCCGGCGGCATGGGCACCCGCTCGGCGCGGCGCAGCGGCCATTCGACCTGCCCGAGCGGCTGCGACCCGGCGCGGTCCTGCGCCGAGCCGCGCACGTAGGGCAACCTCACCTTGCCATCGCCCTCGGCGTCGAGCACGGCCCACTCCTCGTCGGGGACGCGCACCTCGGAGCGGACGAGCTTGCCGTCGCCGTCGCCATCGAGCTTTTGGAACGCCGCCTTGGCGCGCGCGTCCTGCCAGCGCAGCTCGCGCCACGCGCCGGGCGCGCGCGAGGCCTCCGACAGGCTCAACCCGCCGGAAGCGTCGAGGTCGAGCGCGGCGAACCACGCCTTGTGCATCTCGTCCTTGGAGAGCGAACCGTCCTCGTCGGCGTCCAGGCGCAGCGGATCGACGCGGTCGAGGAGCCGCGCCAAGTCCCCGTCCGGGCCGAGGCGCGAGCGCACGACCACGGCGGGCTCGGCCTCGACGCGCGTCCTTTCGCCGCTCGGGCGCAGCACGTCGGCGGCGTGCTCGCCGAACGAGACGCGACCGTCGCCATCGGCGTCCAGCGCGGCCGCCACGCCGGCGAGTTCGTCTCCCTCGAGGAAGCCCGAGCGGTCGCGGTCGAGGCGCACGTGGTCGAGTCGCGCGGCCATGGCCGGCATCGAGGCCGCGGGCGCGAGACGGCCGAACAGCGCCTCGGCCGGCACGTCGAGCAGGCGCTCGATCTCCGCCAGCCTCAACCAGCGCGACCCTGCGTGGCTCACGTCCTTCAACGGACGCCCCGACTCGTCGACGGTCTTGTCCAGCGGGAACGCCTCGACGACGGCGGCGTAGGCGTCGCGCAACCCGGCGACCGGGCCGACGAGCTGCGGCGAGGCGCTCGTGCTGGCGTCGAGCGCCACGACGCCCTCGTCGCCGCAGGCGAGCAGCATCGTCTGCAGGAAGGGCGGGTTGTACACGTTCGCCAGCACGAGCATCTCGCCCGTGCCGCCGGCGCCCGCCAAGCCCACGCGGCGCGCGCGATCGCCCTCGCTGACGTCGTAGACGAGCAGGCGCGAGGTCGTGTCGGCGCCGCCGCGCTCCTCGAGCACGAAGGCGTAGTCGCGCTCGGTCGTGCGCGTGCCGCCTTGGCGGTCGGCCAGGTCGACCTTGGGCTGCAGGACGACCGAGCGCCAGCTCGTCGTCGAGTGGTCCGGCGCGCGCCGCGCCTCGCCGAGCCGCCGCGGCCGCGTGGGCTCGGTCGCGTCGACCAGCACGAGGCCATGGCGTTCGTCGATGCACGCCACGAGGCGGCGCGCCGGCGCGCGGCCGCCCTCCTTCGGCCGCGAAGGTTGGAACAGCACGTCGAGGTCGATGATGCGCGCCACGTCCTGCGGCGGCGCGAGCGGCAGGCCGCCGACGACGCGCGGCGCGATGGGCGTGCGCACGTCGAGGATCCACAGCCCGCCGGCGCCGTCGGCGACGTAGGCGTGCGGCCAGCGCACCTTGACCGCGTGCGCGTCGACGGTCGGCGCGCGACCGAGCAGGGTCGGCTGGGCGGGCGTCGACACGTCGAGGATCGCCAACCCGCCGGGCCCGTCGGCCACGTAGAGCCGATCGCCGGCGAGGTCGAGGCCGCGCGGCCGCGCCAGCGCCGCGAACCCTGCATGGCGCGGGGCGCGGGGATCGCGCACGTCGATCGCGTGCACTCCGCGTCCGCCTTCGCTGGCGTACAACCAGCGGCCCTCGCCCTGCAGCGGATCGCAGTCGAGCGCGAGGTCGACGACGTCCGGCAGCACGATCTTCGCCAGCGCCGCCGACCCCGCGAGGCGCGCGCGGTCGAGCGCCACGGCCTCGATGCCGCGCCGGTCGGCCACCCACATCATCTGCCGCGCCAGCTCGAACGCGCCGGAGCCGGTGCCGTAGACCTCGCCGGCGCGATGGCAGTCGACGCAGCCGCGGCCTTCCTTGCGCGTCGTGTGCATCTGGTGGTGGATCATCGCCATGCCCGACAACCCGGCCCGCGTGACCGGCAGGCGCTGGTCCACCACGCGCTCGCCCTTGGCGTCGGTGTACGAGCCCATGGTCGAGAACCCCGTCAGGTACGGCGCGACGCGACCTTCCTCGTCCAGTCCGAGGTACAGGCTCTTCCAGGTCGCGAACACCTTCTCCTGCGTCGTCACGCGCCCTGGGGTGCGCCGGCCGGTCAGCAAGTCGAGCTGCGTGAGCGACTCGTTGCGGTCGTAGTGGAACCCGAGGAAGTTCGGGTTCCACGCGTTGTGGCAGGCGTGGCAGGTCATGCCCGCGTGGTGGTCGTTCATCGCCGCCGCGGCCTTCGGACTGTAGTCCTCGTGCGCGGGATCGACGAGGTGCGCCACCTGCACGACGTGGTGCTCCTTGCCGTCGACCTTCGAGGTCAGGATGACCGCCTCGCCCTCGCGCCGCAGGTGCTCGAGCGGCGTGCCGCGCCGCGTCGTCAACGTGGCGGGCGCGTCGAAGTCGCCGTGGCAGTCGCGGCAGTCGATCTCGACCGCCTGCTCCATGTGCCCGACGAGGCGGCCGTCGCCCATGATGTCGTTCTGCGTGTGGCAGTCGACGCAGTGCATGCCGCGCTGGTGGTGCGCGTCCGGCGGCAGCGTGGCCGGATCCTGCAGGAAGTACTGGCGGTGCGACAACTTGTCGGTGGTGCCCGGGATGTCCGGGCCGGCCGGCGCACCGGGCGGCAGCGCCGCCAGTCCGCGGAAGTTCATGCCGATCGTGGCGTCGCCCCAGTGGCAGCTCGTGCAGGTCTCGGTCGGCGCCGCGCGCACCATGGCGTGGCGCAGCGGATGGCCGGGCTCGGCGCGGTCGATCGTGCGGTCGCGCGAACGCGACAACCCGTCGTGCGCGTACGGCACGTGGCAGGCCGCGCAACCCTCGCCGCGGTACTCGCCGTCGAAGCCCACGCGCCCGCGCACGGCGCGTCCCTCCGACCACAGGTGGCACTGCAGGCACTCCTTGCGCGTCAGGTCGCCGAAGTGCGCGGCCAGGTCCTCGGGGTCCTTGGGCGCCTTGAACTCGGGCACCTGCGGCAGGAAGTCGACCACGCCGCCCGCGGCCCCGGCGCGCGTCGGGAACACGGCGTACGCGCCGCCCTTCTCTTCCAAGGCGCCCGTCTCGTAGTAGCCGTCGCTCAGGTGCCCCGCCGTCGTGGCGTGCAGGCTCGTGCGCAGGTGCTCGAGCGCGTCGGCGTGGCAGCCGCCGCAGGTCTCGCGCACCACGCGCAAATCCATCGGGTTCTCGAAGCGGCGCCGCGCCAGATCCGCGTCCAGCGGCGCCACGCGCTCGTCCTCGCCGCGCGACGCGCGGCCGGGGACGTGGGCCGCCTCCTTGGTCGTGGCGGTCGGGTCGCCGCCGTGGCAGTCGACGCACGACAACGGCGCCGCCGGATGCATGTCCTCGATCCCCGCGTGGCAGGCGAGGCAGCCTTGCGCGGGCGCGGTGTCCTGTCCGGCGGCGAAGGCGGAGCTGTCCAGCGTGCTTGACAAGCCGCCGCCCATGGCCGCGGCCAGGCACAAGCTCGCCGCCGCCAGCCAGGCGGCCGTGGCGCCGAGCGCGCCGCGCCGCGCGCTCGGCCGCGCCGAACGCATGTCGAGCGCCGACTCCACGGGTCAGGCGCGCAGCTGCGGCAGCTTGCGGCCGCCGCGCCCCTTGGCCCCGACCAGGTCGCAGGTGGTGGCCGCCACGTCGACCACCGCGACCTCCTCCTTCACGACCAGGCCGCGCCGCAGGCCGGGGCCCGCGCACAGGCACGTGACGTAGTGCAGGTCGTCGCTGCCGTCGCCATGGTCGAGCCCGCGGCGCGAGTTCAGGTCGCGGTCGCGCCCGAACTCCGGCACGACGACCAGCGTCGTCGTCGCGGCGAGTTCGGGGTCCGACTGGATGGCCGTCCACAGCTCGCCGATGGCCGCGTCGTTGCGCCGCACGACTTCGACGTAGCCGCCGTAGTTGCCGTGCGCCATGTCCGCCTCCTGCAGCACGACGGCGGTCAAGGTGGGCTTGAACAACGCCACGAGGTTGCGCGCGAGGCGCAGCGCCTTGGCGTCGGCCGCGTTCGCGCCCGTCAGCTCGGCGGTGCCGCGCCCCAGCTCGGACAGGATCCACTGCTCGACGCGCTCGCTGGCGGCGATGCGCCGCTCGGCCTCCGCCCCGCCGCCCGAGATCGAGCGCCGCAGCGCGGCCAACGCGTCCTTCTCGCCCTGCGGCCACTCGCGCGGCCGGCCGTGCTTCTCGAGCAGCCCCTTGAACTCGCGGTTGAAGACGCCATCGCCGTCGAGCGTCGTCGCGCCGTAGCGCGCGCCGTAGTCGGGATGCAGGCTGTGGCTGTAGTTCACCTGCTGCGCCCCGCCCGCCGTCGTGATCCACGCTTCCGAGGCCGGCAGGCCGAGCTCCTTGCGCGCCAGCTCGAACACGGTCGGCTGGTCGCCGCGCGAGTTCTCGCGGATGCCGCGCTGCTCGGCGACGCCGTTGAAGATCGACAGCGCCGCGCCGTAATGCCCGAGGTTCGCCGAGCGCGCGCGCGTGTACAGCACGCCGGAATCGGCGATGCGCTTGAGGTTGGGGATGTTCTCGGGCTTGCCGAAGGTCTCCTTGGTGCGCACGCCGCCGGCGAAGGCCACCAGCACCACGCGGCGCTTGGCCGCGGCCTGCGGCGTGCCGCCCGCGGCGACCGACTGCGCCGCGCGCGCCGCGCCGCCGAGCCAGGCCGCGCCAGCGAAAAAGCCCGCGCCAGCGACCGCACCCTGCAGCAGGGCGCGCCGGTCCAACGCGGCGCGCGCCGCCTGGACGCGCGCCGCGCGCGCCTGGGTCGTTCGTTCGAGCTCGTCCATCACGACGTCGCCGCCTCCTCGCTCGTCACCAGCGCGTAGAGCACCGTCTCCACGCGGCATCCCGGGCGCGCCATGGCCTCGACCACGCCCGCCAGCTCGTCGGGGCGCGGCTCGCGCCCGAGGACCTCCAGCCAGCGCGCGCGCACCCACGCCGCGCGGTCGGCGCCCGGCGCCTCGATGCGCGCCTTGCCTCCATCGAGCAGGAGCCGCGCCATCACGCCGCAGAGCGGTGCCGGATCCGCCAGCGCGTCGAGCGCCTGGCGCATCGGCTCCAGCTCCTCGCGCGTCGGCTCGCGCCCCATGAGGTCGACGTGCAGCGCGCGCGCCCACGCGCGGTTCGACAATGGCCGTCGCCGCGCCAGGCGCTCGTCCAACGACGCGCCCGACAACCACTCGCGCACCAGGATCGGGTACTCGCGCGGCTCCTTGGCGAAGCGCCGCGCCCACGCGGCCAACTGGCGCGGCTCGGCGGCGCGGTGCGCGACGCGCGCGTGCTCGCGCGCGATGTAGTGCCGCGCGAACTCGTCGCTGGCGACGGCCAGCTTGACGACGTCGCTCTGCGAGCGCCCCGCGCCACCCAAGAAGCGCGCCTCCGCGCCCTCGTACATCTTCTTGCCGAGCTCGAGCTCGCGGCGCGCCTTGTCGACCTGCAGGCCGCACAACTGCTCCATGACGACGGTCACGAAGGTGTCGGCGCCGGGGTTGCGCTGGTCGAAGTTGGGCGCGAGCGCGATCCTGTGCACGGCCTCGCGCGCGTCCAGCTCGCCCGCGGCGAGTTCGTCCGGCAGGCGCAGCACGCCCTCGCCGCGCGGAGCGAACTGGTCGACGAGCAGGAAGTACCACAACTGTTCGTCCAGCCACTGCTCCCAGAACCGGCGCGAAGCGACGAGCTCCTCGAGCACCGCGTCGGCGCTGGCGTCCGTCCAACGCGCGCGTTCCTCGGCGAGCGGCGGACGACCCAGCAGGTCGAGGCACACGCGCCGCAGCTCGCCGGCGGACAGGCGCCGCGGCTCGGCGGGCGTGGCGCCATCCTGCCGCGCAGCGCGCGTCGACGAGGTCGCGGGTCGGGGGAACATGCGCCTGAAGATACCTGCATCCGCGCAGGCGAGGATCCGCGCGCCGGCATCCTCGCGCGCAGGTCGCGCGCGCCTCCACGGGCGCGGCTCGCCCAACGGTTCGCCCGATGGCTCGCCGAGTGGCTTGCCGAGTGACTCGCCCAACGGTTCGCCGAGACGCCGCCCCGCACCCCGCGCCAACCAAGCCACGGCGCGCGTCCGGCATGGGAAGCAGTGAGGCGGCGCCCCGTCCGCACGGAACGCCGCCTCGCCAAGGACTCCACCCGACCGACCAACCGTGCGTGCCGCGCACGCCTGGCCGGGGTGGGAGCCACCACAGCTCTCGAGGGGATCTCTAGACCGTCTCGTCCAGCGATTCCGGCGCGGCCGCGATTTGGCGCGCCTGCGCCGGCCCGATCGGATCCCTCAAGGACCGAGCCGAGGCGCGGCGACGATCGCGCCGCGCCGCGGCTCGCCCACCTCGGCGTGAGGGACAGCTCAGTTCAAGTACGGGTCCGCGACCCGCTCGAGGTCGTCGGTCTTCAACTTGCCCATGGCGCGCAGTTGGATCTGGCGCACGCGCTCGAGGCTGACGCCCAGCTTGGCCGCCACCTCGGACAGCGTGTACTCGCGATCCAGCCCGATGCCGAAGCGCATGCGCACGACCGTCTGCTCGCGCTCCGACAGGTTCGAGAGCGCCGCCTCGAGCCCGCTCGAAAGCGACACGTCCTCGAGTTCCGGCCGGTACGGATCGCCGCCGTCGCCCGCCAAGCGATCGCGCAACGCCGCCTCGTCCGTGCCCGCGAGGGGCGCGTCGATGGACGTCGTGCTGCGCGACGAGTCGAGCACCGTCTCGACCACGCTCTCGGCGAGGCCCGTGGCCTTGGCCAGCGCCGCCACCGAAGCGTCGCCGTCCTTCAAGCGTTCCTGCGCGGCCCACACGTGGCGTTGGGCCTTCTGCAGGTACACCGGCAGCCGCACGGTCGTCGTGCAGTTGTACAGGAAGCTGCGGAACGCCTGGTTCAACCAGTGCACCGCGTACGTGCGGAACAGCAGGCCGCGCTGCCACTCGAACCCGTCGACGGCGCGGTACAAGGCCGCCGAACCCTCCTGCATCAAGTCCAGGCGGCCGGCGCTCGTGTGCGCGTAGCGCTCGACGTTGATGAGCACGAGGTACAGGTTGCGCTCGACCAGTTCCGTGCGCAGGGCGTGCAGTTCGGCCCAGCGACGGCACACGGTCTTGTGGCGCACGCAGTCGTAGCCTTGGCCGAGGAAGGCGCTCGGCGCGGACGCCGCCCCGCCCTCGACCGCCACCGGCTTGAGCCCGGCGTCCTTGACCGCGTTCTGCAGGCGCAGCCGCGCGAACTCGATGCGCCGCGCCAGGCGGAACTCGTCCTCGCGCTCGAGGATGACGATCTGGTCGACCTCGTGGCGGAACTGGGTCTCGGCGCTCTGCACCTTGCCCCCGTCGGCGCGCGACAGAGGACGGCGCCAACTTTGCGGATCGACGATCTCCAGGTCGCGCCCGGCGCGGTCGCACGCCGCCGCGTACTTGGCGAGTTCCTTCTCCCACGTGGCGGGATTGCGCGCCAAGACGTCGAGGCGTTGGTCGACCTCGGCGTTCCCAAGCAGGGCCGGCGCCAACGACTTGGTCGCGGCGGGCTTGGTAGCGGCGGGCAGGATCGTGGCGGGCTGGGTCGCGCCACGCTTGGGCGAGACCGCCCCGCGCGCCGCGGCCGGCAGGACGCGACCGCGCTTGGGCTTGGCCTTCGGTGCCGACTTGGCGCCACCTTGCGCCTTGGGGCTCGCCGGCGCCGCCGACCCCGTCGCGCGAGCACGCGTGCGCCCGCGCGTCCCTTGATCGGCGGGGCGGGCGGTCTTCTCAGACAGGCGCTGGTGGTTGTTCGATCGCTTCATGGTGTCCCTCTCGTGGTGGTCGGACTCGCGTGCGGGCGAGCCCGGTGGTGTGCGTGGTGGTGTGCGTGGTGGTGTGCGTGGTGGTGTGCGAGGCGGGGCAGTCGGCTGGGTGGGTCGAGTCGGGCTGGCTCGGGGCCGTGTCGGGCGGGCGTTCGGAGCCACCCCCTCTGAACAGGCACCGGTGTGCGTGCCGGACAGCACCCCGACTGGTCCGGGCTCGTGCTTGGGCGAGCCCTTGGGGGGGGGGGCGGCTGCACCCGCCGGCGCGCACCGGCGGGAGTCACCCTTCTAGGTACGCAGCAAACCCTCCCGTGCGCGTAAGATTCAGACGCGCCAGCGGCAGGCCTTGCTCGTAAACCCTTGCTGTTCATTTAGTTGTGATAGATCCGTGGCCCTCTACGCTGTAAGACCCACGCCCTGAACCCGCGCCCTGCCTCCCGCGCTCTGCACGCCCCCACGAGCTGGGCCCGCGCTCGGCGCGTGGGTTACCTTGCGGCGTTCCGTCCCCCGTCCAGGAGCCCCGTGCCTAGAGGCCCCCATCGAGAAGCGCTGGCTACGGGTGGCGCCTAGGGCGCTACCTAAGGCGTTCCCCGTGTCGTTCCCCGTGTGGCCGCTCCCCTTGGGCTCTCAACCCCGTCCCAGATCTCGCCGGGCCTAGATCTCGCCGTCCTAGACCTCGCCCGCGCTTCGCGGCTCGATGCCGTCCCGCGGGGCGATCCTGGCGGCGCCGCGGGCATTTCGATCTCCCGAGGCGGTGGGATGGAGTGCGGACTCGTGCGACCCGGCTCGCGCCGGAGCACGCGCGCTCCCCCTACAAACGGGTAGACAGCCGGGGCGGCACCTGCACCGAAGCCATAAGCGCGGCTTTGACCCAAAGCTAACGCCCGCCCTGCGCCACCCGACCGCTCCTGCCGCGCAGACCGGCGCCTCTGGACGCACACGGCACCACGCCGCCGCGCCCCCGATTCCAAGCCCCTCGTCTAGCCGCCCCGCCGCGCGCCGCGCAGACTCACGCAGGAATGCGGATCCTGCGCAAGCTGCTGGTGGGGCTGGGCGTGACGCTCGCGCTGTTCGCGCTGGGCGAACTCTTGGCGCGCGCCGGCGAGCCGGGGCCGCTCACTCTCGTCGATCGCAGCCCCTACCTCGCCGATCCGGTGCAGAAGCAAGTGCACCGTCCCGCGTGGGAGAGCCATTGGGACGGCAGCCCCTACGCCACCGACGACGCGGGGCGGCGACGCTCGAGCTCGCCCGCGGTCGAGCCCGGCGGCATGCGCGTCCTGGCCGTGGGTGATTCCTGCACCTTCGGTAAGGGCGTCGAGGAAGGCGACACCTGGCCGCGCCAGTTGGAGGCCTTGCTGCGGCGCTCGACCGACCCGCGCCGCGCGCGCGCCGTGGTCGACAACGCGGGCGTGAACGGGTACTCCGGCCGGCAATACGCCGAAGCCACGCGCCGCGCGTTGCTGGATGGACGCTACGACCTGGTCGTCGTCGGTTGGAACGCCAACGACTTCGACAGCGTCGTGCGCCGCGCCAACGTGCAAGCCTTCGAGGACCACGGCCTGCGCCGCGCGTTCTCGGACGACGCGCGCGACGCCATGGGCCGCCTGGCGCTGTACCGACTGGCGCGCGCATGGTGGTGGCACCTGCGACGCGCAGGCGATTGGGAGAAGGCCCGCGCCTTGGCCGCCGCGCAACCCGCGCGCGCCGCCGAGGACCAAGCCGCGTTCGACCGCGAACTGGTCCACCTCGACGCCTTGCACGCCACTTGCCAAGCCGCCGGCGCGCGCCTCGTCATGTTCCTCTTCCCCTACGAGTCGCAAGTCCTCGGCGGCTTGCACCAGGACGAGTTGCAACAACGCTTGGCCCAAGCCTGCCAAGCCCGCGGCATCGCCACCTTCGACCTGGCCGCCTCGTTCCGCCAAGTCGCGCACGCGACCACGCCGCCCAAGGAGCTGTTCCTGCGCGGCGACCGCTACCACCCGCGGAGGGCGGGGTACGCGGTGGTGGCGAAGGAGGTCGGGCGCGTACTGGAACGTTGACGGCCTGGCGACGATGACCGTGGCGAGAGGGGCGCAGAAGCCGAGGTTGTGGCCCGTGCTAGCTGGCGGCGGGCGGCATCTTGCTCAGTCTCGTGCTTTCACTACGGCGTGATGCTCCGCGAAGCGCGCAGACCGTGATCGAATCGATTCCCTGGTGACTCGCCATAACGGCCCGCAGAGGATGCGTGGACCGGGCCGAGGCGCCAGTCACCGCCCCGCACAACTCGAAAACGCGTACTGTCCACGCCGTCGTCGCGTAGGCCGTCCAGGGCGCGGGCGGGCATGACTGCGACGTATCCATCCCCACACCACTCCGAGACGTTTCCATGCACATCATGCAGACCAAATGGATTCGGCTTCAGCGAGCCAACCGGGGCGATGAAATTCTCATCCATTTCGACAAGTACGACATTTGCAACGCCCACCAATGCCTGCACGTCATCACCAATCCACCAGCGTGAATGCGTGCCAGCTCGACAGGCGTACTCCCATTGCGCCTCGCTTGGCAGGCCGCACCAACCAAGCTCGCGCAGCCACATCGCATTGGCATCGTCCCATGAAACTTGGTTGGCTGCGACCAACGGCACTTCCCTGCGATGCGCGACTCCCCTCCGCACCGAAAGCCTATCCCACTGCTCGTGTGTGATTTCGTACTTGGAAATAAAGAAAGGGCCAAGCTCCACCAGCGGAATCCAGCTTTGCTGGCCCTGGTCGCTCGACTCCTCCGGCACTCGTCCACCCGGCAGCAACACCAGCACCATGCCAGTCTCTGGCGCCAAAGTCAGGCGGCCCTCAGCGTCGCGCAGCACATGGCCATCTGCGCCAAGCGTGGGCTCGGCGCCCGTCTGCAAGTGCACGAACTCCCACAAGCCCGTCACAGGGTTCTCCCCCAACGGCAACAACCCAGCCTGCGGAGTCAGGCGGTCTCCGCTCGGCCAGCGTTGCCCCTCATACTTAGGGGAACGCGCGATGCCCTCGATCGCCTCCGACCAACGCGCCTTGGCATACTCCGTCTCCGTGCTCGATAACGCCACCTCGCGCATCGTCGCAAGCCAGTTCAGGCCGACATCCAACGCCGTGAGCTGCGCGTGCCACCATTCCAACCGGTTGTCGTTGAACTGCCAGCGCACCCCCGCAAGCCTGGCTTCAAGGGCGGCGAAACGCGCTTCCAACAGGGAGATGCCCACGGGCGCGCAAGTCCAGTAGATCCTCTGGATCTCCTCCGAGGACAGTGGCCGATCGTAGATCCTCAAGTCGTCGATCGCCCCATCAAGGGACGACCGCCCACCATCGCTGCCAATGTTCAGCAGTTCCGCACCGACATCGGGAAGATCAGCATGCAACGACATGCTGCCTACGGATTCGCCGTCCACATAGAGCCTCAATTCGCGGCGGGCGCTACTCCATGTGCATGCCACGTGCCGCCACTCGAGTCGCGGCCAGCGGCCGACATACGTGCTTGCCCCGACCTCACCGTCCCCGAAGCGATTCATGATGAATCGCAAATTGTCGGCAGCATCCTTCCCAATCAAGATACCGCCAGCGCCCCCGAGACTCAGCCAGTAGTGATCCACACCCGCTTGAGGCCAATCCGGGCGAATCCACATCATGGCTGATCCCTCCCGCGGATCGATGAGCCCCTCGGCCGCATAGGACATCCGCGACTCCGAGGAAATGAAGACGGCACCGCCTGACACCCCGGGAGCGGATTCGAGACGCTCAGCAACCGCAGGCGCGAAGCCTCTTGTGTTCTCAAACCCTTCTTCGAATTCGAAGGCGACCTTGAGATGGGCTTCCGAGGTCCGCAATTCCTGATATGCCCAAGGCGACTGTCGACGCTCGGCCTGCGATTTGCGCGCAAGTCGCAAGCACTCACCTAGCAGACGCCAGTGATCATGGTCTGGGTGTGCTCGCATGCCAGCATCGACCGCGGGATGCGTCTCTGGCAAGGCCGACAAGCGGACCTTTGCCAATTCGGTCTCCACGTCCTTCCGGCCAGGTTGCCACTCTACGCCGCTCGCGAGGTGTTCCGCTTGCCCGTCCAGCAGCTTGGCCGCTTCGTCCAGCCACCAGCGATATGCGGGCTTGCCCAGCCGATCCAAGCCCCCCAGCGTCCGACACTGCGCGCGGAAGCGCGCCAGCTGCTGGATCATTCCGTGCAGTTTCTGCTCGCGGGCCTGAGCGCGCAGTTCCATGTTGGCAAAAGTCGTCTTCTCGCGCTCGGCATCCGCAGCCCTGCGCTGCTCGTCTGCAAGCCTCCTCTGCTCATCGGCGATGCGCGCTTGGTCGCTCGCGCGGTTGCGTTCCTGCTCAGCCTCCGTAGCTCGCACCTCGGCCAGGGCCGCGTTCTGATTGGCCCGCGCGCTCTCGCGATAGAACAGCCCGATGCCCACCAGCAGGACCAGC
>JBEBCR010000300.1:0-6302 GCA_041157565.1 Planctomycetota bacterium
GTCGTGCCGCGCGCGGCGTCCTCGAACAGCATCTCGAGCACCTGGCCGCGCTTGGTCGGATCGAGGCCTTCGGTGGGCTCGTCGAGGATGCGCACGCTCGTGCCGGGCGCCAGCGCGGCGCACACGAGCAGTTGGCGCTTCATGCCGTGGCTGAAGGAGCGCACGCGCCTCGCGACCGGCAGCTCGAGGCGCGCGGCCAGTTCGAGCGCGCGCTCGAACGCGCCTGCCTCGCGGCCGCGCAGCAGCCAGCCGAGGTGCTCGCGCGCGGACATCTCGCCGTACAGCGCGATCTCGCCGGGCGCGTAGGAGGCGCGGCGGCGGATGGCGACGCCGTCGCCGACGAGCTTCGCGCCGGCGACCTCGATCTCGCCCGCGTCGGGTCGCACGAGGCCGTAGAGGCAGCGCAGGAAGGTGCTCTTGCCGCTGCCGTTGGGGCCGAGCAGGCCCGTGATCCCAGGGCCGACCCGGAGGTCGATCCCCGCCACAGCCACCTTCTCGCCGAAGCGCCGCGCCACGCCGCGCGCGACGATCGTGGGGGCGTCGTGGGGGGACGCCGAGTTGTCGGGGGAAGGCCCGCTGGACGTCGTGTTCGAGGTGGCGACGGACTGCACTGTCCTCGATTCTACGCCCGTGGCGCCTTCGCCGATGCGTCCGGGTGGGCGCCACGCCGGACGGAGCGCAGACTGCGCGCCACGCCATGCGCCAGGATGCGGACGCACTCGAGCTCGTCTCCACGCTGAAACGCGACGTCTTCGGCGTCGTCGAGCTCGTGCGCGGGGCCGATGGACTCTTCGTGCGGCGTCGCGCGCGCGCGACGCGCCTGGATCCGCGCGCCGTGCTGGCGCGGACGCTGCTCGCGCGCGAACGGGCGGCGTTGGCGCGCCTCGATGGTCTCGCGGGCGTGCCGCGCCTCTCGCGCCACGATCGGGGCCGCCCCGACGAACTCGTGCGCACGCACCTCGCGGGCGTCCCGTTGCAGCACGCCGCGCGCATCCCGCGCGACTTCTTCGATCGACTCGACGAGCTGGTCGTCGCGCTGCACGCGCGCGGCGTGTGCCACAACGACCTGCACAAGGAACCCAACATCCTGGTGGGGACCGATGGCCGGCCGGCGCTGCTCGACTTCCAACTCGCCAGCGTGCACGCGGGACGGCGCACGCGCGCCTTCGACGTGCGCGCGGGCGAGGACTTGCGCCACGCCGAGAAGCATCGGCGCCGCTACGCGCGCTTCGGCGGCGCGCTGCAGGGGGTAGGCGCCAGCGGGGCGGGAGCCGGACGCAAGCGCAGCATGCTGGCGCTGTGCTGGCGCCACGCAGGCAAGCCAGCGTGGGATTGGCTGCGCGGCTCGGTGCTGCGCACGCGCGAGCTCGAAGGTGGGCGACCCAACGCCGGTCCTTGGCCCGAGTGGACCGAGCCGGTGGGGCGGCGTACCGTCGGACGCGACGCGCCAACCGCGCCTTGACGGGCGCGATCCTCGCCCGACCTGGGGCCTCGAGGCCGCGCGCAGCCCTCAGAGGATGTCTTCGCGGTAGATCCAGCCCTTGCGGTCGGGCGCGCCGCGCGCCACGAGGCGCCACAGGTGCTCCGGTCCGACGACGGCGAGGTACTCGCGCTCGCCGTCCTTGGTCTGCAAGAGGATGCGGCCGGAGACGAGGCCGACGAGGCGCTTTTCGTGCTCGCGCTTCTCGGGCACGACGAACACGCCGGCTCCGATGAACTCGGGGTGGCCGCGCAGTCGATCGGGCACGGTGGTGACGAGGCCGAAGACGCGCGGGTCCTCGAGCACGACCACCTTCTCCCGCCACGGGCCGTTGGCGTCCCTGCCGTGCACCCACAGCGTCTCGCCGGCCTTGGGCGAGCGGAACTCGAAGGTGCAGTCGGGCAGGCGGATCTCGGTCGAAGCGGTGTAGATGGGACCGCCGACCGGCTCGACGACCACCTTCTCGATGCTCGGGCCGTCGCCGAACCAAGAAGTCACCTCCGCGGGGCCGGAGCGCGCCGAGCGCCCGAGGAAGACGAGGCCGTAGTCGGTGCAGACGCCCAGTTCCTCGCCACCGCTGGTCTTGATGTGCACCACCGGGTCGGAGACGGTGCGCACGCCCCTGCAGGCGCCGAGGAAGGGGAGGACGAGAAGGAGGGTGGTGATGAGTGTGCGCGTGCTCATTCGAAGCGTTCGTACCACGTCCGATAGTAGTCGTTCTCGGGGTCCAGCTCCATCGCCAAGCCCGCCCAGCGCTTGGCCTCCTCGTCGGCGAGCTTCTCCTGCTCGCCCTCGGACAACTCGATGCCGCCGCCGCCGCCGGCGCCGCGGCCGGTGCGCAGGTTCAGCCGCCCGACCTTCAACGCGGACAGGTCGTAGTAGATGTCGGCGTCCAACGGGTCGAGCTCCAAGGCCTTGAGCAGGTCCGCGCGGGCCTTCTCCCGTTCGTTCGAGAACGCGTAGGCCTTGGCCCGCCCCACCCAGGCGCGCGGGTCCGTCGTGCCCAGCTCGATGGCGGCGTCGAGGTCGGCGATGGCCTCCTTCAGTTCGAACCCACGCAGTTGGTTCAGCCCGCGCTTGAGGCGCGCCGTGGGGCCCTCGATGGGGATCTGCTTGATGTAGTCGATCCACTGGGCCTCCAGCTTCTCGACGTCCTTCTCGCCCAGCCGCTTGAGGAGGTGGGCGCGGATGTCCTCGGGCTTGACCCCGAAGCCCAGGCCCATCGCCTCGGAGGGGATGCCCTTGGCGCGCGTGTAGATCTCCTTGAAGAAGCGGTTGAAGTTCTTCTGGTGCTTGCCGCCTTCCCACGTGTTGAGGAAGTAGACGAACGACCAGGCGTGCGCGTACTCGAACCCGTCGAAGGCGTTGCGATCGAGCTTGAACATCGTCTCGAGCTTGGTGTAGCCACGCCCGCCGGCGCGCTTCTTCTTGGCCTCGCCGGTGGCCGCCTGCGCGCCTTGCGTCACGCCGATCGCCTCTTGCACCGTCAGCACGCGGTCGAGCTGCGGCTCGCCGGGCTCGATGACCAGCTTGCCCTTCTTGTCGCGGTAGACCTTCGAGCTGCCGTAGTAGTCCGCCACCGCCTCGTTGAGCCAGATCTGCTCCTCGTACTGCGGGTCGATCAGGTAGGTCAGGAGGTGCGTGCACTCGTGCAACGCCACCCAGGTGGACTGCTCGGGCTCCTGGTAGTCGTGGTAGAAGTTGAGCGTCTTGTCGACGGACCAGAAGTAGCCGAGCGTCCCCGGCCCCAGGTCGTCCGCCGCCGCGTTGGCGTGGAAGTCGTCGTACGACTTGTAGATGTTGACGACCATCTTCGTGCGCATCAGGGACGGCGTCGGCTTGATGCCGATCCGGTTGTCCATGAGCGCGTAGTACGTCTCGAGCAGCTCGGCGTAGTACTCCAGCAGCTCCGTGCTGGTGTTCGTCTTGAACACGAAGTGCTGCGTCTCCTTCTCCCAACCCGCGCCCCAGGTCGAGCGCGCCTTGATCTCCTCGATGCGCTTGGCGGCGGCGGCCTGCTCCTTGGCGCGCTCGGACTCGTAGGCGGGCTTCGACCACCACTTGGAGCGGTACCTCACGAAGCCCTGGGCGAGCTTCTCCTCCTCGTCCTTGTTGGCCGGGACGTAGTCGCTCATGTCGCCCTCGACCTCGATCGAGCGCACGAGCGAGCGGTCCTTGACGACGATCTCGCCGCCGGTCTCGAAGGTCAGCTTCAGCGCGCCGTCCACCTCGCGCGCCTTGGCGGGCGTCACGACGCGGCCGTCCTTGGTGACGATCCGGTCGGCCAGCGCGTCGGGCGCGCAGAGGAGGAGCAGGAGGGCGGCGCCGACGTGGCCGGCGAAGTTCTGGTGTCGCATGCGGGTCACTTGGAGACGATGTAGTCCTTCCACGATTCCGTCAGCAGCTCCATGTCGATGCCGCGGAAGGCGTCCTCGACCGCCTGGTTCAAGTTGCCGGTCATTGCCAGCGTCTTGAAGTACGTGTCCAGGATCTTGTCCCAGTCGGCGTTCCAGTTCTTGGCGCCCTTCTTCTTGCCGGTGCGCAGGAAGTAGATGAAGGACCAGCCCTGCGCGTAGTTCTCGCCGGCGCCGGCGCCGTACTTGTTCTGGCCGTAGTACTCCTGCTGCGTGAACCTCACGAGGTCCGCGAGCGGCACGAAGTGGTTCGTGCGGATCAGGTCGCGGATTTCCTCGACGCGCCAAGCGGCCTTCTCCTGCTCGAAGCGTCCGCCGTACCACTTGTAGCCGGAGTAGTAGTCGCCCGTGCCTTCGTTGTACCAGCTGTGCGGACTGATGTTGCCGTACAGGTAGAAGATGTACTGGTGGAAGGCCTCGTGGTTGAGCACGAGCCAGGTGTCGTTGCGGCCGCCGCCCTTCTGGTCGTCGTAGATGACGAGTTCCTGGTGCACCCACGCCCAATATCCGGCGCTGCCGCCTGGCCCGCCGTAGCTGTGGTAGGCGGCCTGGTCGGTCATGACGCGCACCACCGAACAACGCGACAGCTCGCGCGGATCGGCGTCGCCGAGGATCTGCTTGGCGAACTCCGATTCGCCCGCGCGCTCGCGCTTCTCCGCGTCGGACCCGGTCTGCAGGCCTTCGCCCGCCTTGCGCAGTTCCTGCGCCTTCTCGTACGGGTAGTCGATCTCGAACTGCTTGCGGATCGCCTCGAGGCGCTCCTGCAGCTCCTTGATGAACGCCTTGTCCTCGTGGTCGGAGAGGATGAAGTAGTTCGGAGTCTCGTGGAGCTTCCACTTGCCGCCGAGCTTGGCGACCTCGGTCTGCAGCTTGGCGCGCTTCTGCGAGCGCACGTCGTCGCCCGCCGCCGTCGCCGAGGCCAGCGCCTTGACCGCCACCGGCGCGAAGCTCTTCGCCATCTGGTCGAACGGACCTTCCCACTTGGCGGCCTTCTTCGCGTCGCCCGGGTAGACCACGACGAACGCCACGTCGACGTTCTCGTGCAACTTGAAGCTCCACGCCTTGATCCAGCCGCCTTCGCCCGACTCGTCGAGCCCCGACCACTCGTGCACCTTGGCCGGCACCTTGTTGATCGTCGTGTCCTTCGGCGCGCCCTGCGACTTGTAGGTGCGGCCGTACTCGGCCGTCACCCACGCCACCACGTCCTTGCGGCCCGGGCCCGACAAGTCGAGCTTGGGCTTCTTGTCGTCGCCCTCGGCCTTGGGCTCGTCCTTCTTGCGGCGGTCGAACTTGACGAGGTGCGCGTCGATGTAGAGCGGCTTGCCGGCGACGAGCACGTACTTCTCGAGCGGCGGCGTGAACTTGGCGATCAGGTTCGGCTCGCCCGGCTGCGGCGGGATGAGGTCCCACTCCGCCGGCGTCTTCATCTTGAAGCCTAGGTCGACCGAGTCCTCGTAGTACTTGCCGACCTTGGGTGCCTGCACCTGCGCCCCGACCGGGACGGCCGAGGCGACGAGCAGCCACAGGAGCGCGCACAAGCGCCACAGCGGGGCGCGGAGGAACGAAGGGGGTTGATGCATACGCATGGGCGGCGGGGGCGAGGATCCTGAAGCGAGACCATCCTCGCGGGCAGGGGGACCATCGCGCGAGCGCGGCGCGCGACGGCCTTCCTCTTGGCCCTCATCAGACTCCCCCGGCACGCCCCGCCGCAAGCCCCCGCGGGGGCGTGCTTGCACAGGACTTTCGCCTTCAGGTGGGCCGCCTGTCCCGTTCACGGCGCTGGTTTTGCACAATGTGGGGACGATGAACTCGAAGATCCTGATCGGGCTCTTGCTGGTCGTTGGCGGCGCGGGCTCCTACTTCCTCTTCCGAGGCTCGGACGAGGGCGCGCGCGCCCCCGAGGCCATCGAGGTCTCCACGGCGGACTCTGGCGCCGAGGCCGCCAAGCCGCGGGCCGAGCTCGAGGCTCCCGTGCTGGCGGACGCTCCCTCCGACGCGGCCGCGCGCGCCGTGGCGACCACCGTGGTCGAGGCCCAGCCCGCCGAGGCCGCTCCGAAGAAGTCCTCGGGCCTGGTGCTCGTCGGACGCGTCGTCGACGAATCCGGCGCGCCGATCGCCGGCGCCGACGTGAAGGCCGCGGGCGCGCAAGGCGGCCCCGAGTTCGGCCTGGACGAGATCGACGCCGACATGTTCGGCGGTTGGGTGGTGATCGATTCCACCACGAGTGGCGCGGACGGACGCTTCGAGCTGCCCATGCAGCGCAAGGCCAACACCGTGCAGTTCGCCGCGCGCAAGCAAGGCTTCGGTCCGTTGGACCAGCGCTTCGACGTGCAGCCCGGCCGACACGAGGTCGGCGACGTGCGCATGAGCCGCGGCGCCGTCGTCGCCGGGCGCGTGGTCAACAGCTC
>JBEBCR010000301.1:0-11910 GCA_041157565.1 Planctomycetota bacterium
GACCGTCCTCCTCCCGCATGCGGTGGTCTTGGGGAGCGGCGCCTGCGCGCGGCCCGGGCGGGCGCGCGGCCACGCGCGCCATGGCGGCCAACGCCCCGCCGAGCGCCAACAAGCCGCGCCCGGAGGCTGGGCCGAGCGCCTCGGCCGGAGCCACGATGCGCGCGAGGCCGTCGAGGTCGACGACGCCGTCGGCGAGCAGTCCCGCCGCCGAAAAGGCGCAGGCGCCGGTGGCGTCGAGGGCCAGGGCGAGGTTCTCGCACCACCACACGATGCGTCCCTTGCCGCGCGGGTCGCGCGGATCCAGCGCGCCCGCGGGCAGCGCGAGCGGCGCCAGCAAGTCGGCCACTCGGCCTTCGGCGGCGAGGTCGACGAGGAACGGCTGCACGCGCATGGGATCGGAGCCGCGCGTCGACACGCGCAGCGCCAAGCGCGTGGCGAGCGAGGCGCCCGCCAGCCGCTCCACCTCCCGCTCGAGCGGCGCCGCTGCGCGCCCGGGCCGCTCGATCCACTCCGCGAGCGTGGCCGCGACCCAGCCGACGCGCGCGCGCCGGTCGGATGGAGCCTCGGAGATGCGCGCCTCGAGGCGCAGCGCCGCCTCCTTGGCGTCGAGCCCCAACTCGTCGCAGGCGCGCAGCGCGTCCAGCGCATCGACCTCCACCTCGAGCCCCAGGCGCGAGGCGAGCAGTTGCACCGCGCCGTACCGCCCACCCTGGCGCGCGTGCGGACGATCGAACACGAGCCCGCAAGGAGTCGGGCAGCCGGCGCAGCCGTGCCGCGCCGCGCGCGCCGCCTCGACCAGCGCCAAGAGGGCGCGCGCCTCGTCGAGTCCCAGCTCGCCACGCGCCTGCGCCGCGGCCGCCGCCTCGAAGGTGCCGCCCGCCTCGCGCGAAGCGAGTCGCGGCGAAGCCCTGCAGGCGTCGATCCAGGCGCGGAACCGCTCGTCGACCAGCGGCTCCACGGGCGCGTCGCGCGCCACGATGGCGACGACGTTGGCCCGCGCCAGGGCGGCGCCGAGGCCGCCGCGCCCCACGCTTCCGCGCGGCTCGCGCAACGACACCAGCGTGGCGAAGCCGAGTCCCGCGCTGGCGGCCGGACCGGTGGTCCAGCCGTCGCCGCCCAGCTCGTCGACGATCCAGCGCGCGCGCGACGACACGTCGAGGCGCTCGAATCCGGCGGGAGCGGGGACGGCTTCGACGCCGTCCCCGAGCACGAGCACGGAGGGCCGGTCCAGGCGTCCTTCGATGGCGAGCGCGTCGTGGTGGCGCGCGAAGCGTCGCGCGAACGCGCCCCCGCCCTGCGCCTGCTGCGGACGGCCGCTGGCGGGGTCGCGCCACAGGAAGCTCGTGCGCTCGGCGCCCGGCAGGCCGCGGCGCACCGCGTCGCCCACCGCCAGCACGACCGCGTCCTCCTGGCAGCGCGCGAGCAGGACGCGGCCCGCCGCGGCGCCGCCGAAGCGCAGGATGCGCTCCTCCCACGCAGCCTGCGGGGCGTGCCAGGCGTGGACGAGCCGCTGTCCACGCAACTTGACAACCAGCGCCCGCTGGACGCTCATGCCACCCGCCCGGAGGATCTCGGCCCCAGCATGCGCCTCCATCCTAGCAGGGTGGCCGAAGGGCGAATCGCAAGGTGGCGCGCTTGAGTCGGCCGGTCCGATGGCGCAACTTGCAGGCATGGCCGTGATCCCGATCATCATCCCCACGCCCGAGCGGCCGGCCGCCGCCATCGCGCGGCGCGCCGCCGAATGGGCCAGGTTGTCGCGCACGCCGTGGCGCGAGCTGCGCCGCATGCAGGACGCGCTCGTGCGGCGCCTCGTGGTCGAGCGGGTCCACCCCTTCAGCGCGCACTACCAGAGGGTGATGCGCGAGGCGCGCGTCGATCCGCGCTCGATCAAGGGCGTCGACGACCTGCGGCGGCTGCCGTTCACCACCAAGCACGACCTCCTGCAGGCGGCCTCGGACGAGCGCACGCGCCGCGACTTCGTCCTGCAGCCCACGCCAGAGCTGGTCAAGCGCCACTGGCCGCTCGGCAAGAAGCTCGGGCTGCTGTCCAAGGCGGGCAAGGAGGAGCTGCGGCGCGAGTACACGCCGAACTTCGTCACCTTCACCACCGGCCGCAGCAGCGAGCCGGTGGCCTTCGCCTACACGCCGCACGACATCGACGCGCTGCACAAGGTCGGCGGACGCATGCTCGACGTGCACGCCATCGCCGACCCAATGGCGCGCATCGTCAACCTGTTCCCCTTCGCGCCGCACCTCGCCTTCTGGCAGGCGTCCTTCGCCGGGCTGGAGACGGGGCGCTTCGTGCTCTCGACGGGCGGCGGCAAGGTGATGGGCACCAGCGGCAACATCCGGCTGGTCGACCGCGTGCAGCCGCAGGCCTTGATCGGCACCCCGGGCTTCCTCTACCACCTTCTTCGCCAGGCGCAGGACGAGGGCAAGCGCTTCTCCAAGGTGGAGCGCGTGATCCTCGGCGCGGAGAAGGTGCCGCCCGGATTGAAGAGGAAGATCGCCGAGGTGCTGGCGGGGATGGGCAGCTCGGGCGCCATCGTCTCGGGCACCTACGGCTTCACCGAGGCGCGCATGGCCTTCTCCGAATGCCCGACGAGCCACGAGCACTCGAGCGGCTACCACACCTACCCGGACCTGTGCGTGTTCGAGGTGGTCGACCCCGAGACGGGCGAACCCGTCAAGGAAGGCGAGAAGGGCGAGCTCGTCTACACGCCGCTCGATGGACGCGGCACGACGGTGCTGCGCTACAGGACGGGCGACCTCGCCATCGGCGGCGTCTCGACCGAGCCCTGCCCGTGGTGCGGGCGCACCGTGCCGCGCATCCATTCCGACCTGCGGCGCGTCTCGGACCAGCGCGCGCTCGACCTGACCAAGATCCGCGGCACGCTGGTCGACCTGTCGGCCATGGGCGCGCTCCTGTCGGGGATCCCCGAGGTGGTCGAGTGGCAGGTCGCCATCTCCAAGCTCCACGACGATCCGATGGAGCTCGACGTGTTCGCCGTGCGCGTGTCGCTCAAGGCGGGCGCCGACCCGACGCAGGCCAAGGAGAGGATCCGCCGCGAGCTGCACGACTCGCTGGAGGTCTCGCCCAACGCGGTCGAGGTGCTCGACGAGGCGCGCATGCTCGAGCTGCTCGGCATGGAGACCGAGCTCAAGGAGAAGCGCTTCCTGGACCTGAGGCCCAAGGCGTGAGCGGCGATCCGCTGGTGCTGGCCGCGGGCGTCCGCACGCCGCTGGCGCGCGCGGGCGGCGCGTTCGCCAAGGAGGACGCCGGGCGGCTCGGCGCGCTCGTCGCGCGCGAGCTGTTGGCCCGCGCGCCGTGGCGTCCGGACGAGGTCGACGAGCTCGTGGCGGGCTGCGTGGGCGTGCCGCACGACCAGGCCAACGTGGGGCGCGTCGTCGCGGTGCGCGCCGGCCTTCCGACCTCCACCCCCGCGCGCACCGTGCAGCGCAACTGCGCCAGCGGCATGGAGGCGGTCGACTGCGCGGCCATGGCGATCGAGTCCGGGCGCGCGCGGCTCGTCCTGTGCGTCGGAGTCGAGGTCATGTCGCGCTACCCTCTGTGCTTCGGCGAGGCGGCCACCGCCTGGTTCGAGCGCCTGTCGCGCGCCAAGTCGCCGTGGTCGAAGCTCGCCGCCTTCGCGGGGCTGCGCCCGTCCATGCTGGCGCCCAAGGTCGCGCTGCTCGAGGGCCTGACCGATCCCCTCTCGGGGCTGATCATGGGCCGCACGGCCGAGCTCCTGGCGCGCGAGTGGTCGATCTCGCGCGAGGACGCCGACCGCTTCGCGCTCAGGAGCCACGAACGCGCGCGCGCCGCGCGCGACTCCGGGCGCCTGGCGCGCGAGATCGTCCCGGTGCTGCCGCTAGAGGCGCGACCCGGCGCCGGCGCGCTTTCGCACGACGACTCGATCCGCGACGGCCAGACGCTGGAGGCGCTGGCCAAGTTGCCGCCGTGGTTCGAGAAGCCCGACGGGCGCGTGACGGTGGGCAACAGCTGCGGCATCACCGACGGGGCGTGCGCGCTGCTCGTGTGCCGCGAGTCGTTCGCGCGCGCCGCCGGGGTCGCTCCGCTGGCGCGCCTCGTCGGCCGCGCGTGGTCGGGTTGCGATCCGGCGCGCATGGGACTTGGGCCGGTGCAGGCGACCGCGCGGCTCCTGCGCGACACCGGCCGCGCGCTCGCCGACATGGACGTGGTCGAGATCAACGAGGCCTTCGCCGCGCAGGTGCTCGCCTGCGAGAAGGCCTTCGACAGCGCGGCGCACGCGCGCGAGCACTGGGGCGGCGCGCCGCTCGGCCAGCTCGACTGGTCGCGCACCAACGCCAACGGCGGCGCGATCGCGCTGGGCCATCCGGTCGGCGCCACCGGCGCGCGTCTCCTGTTGACGGCCGCGCACGAACTGGCGGCGCGCGGCGGCGGGCACGCGCTCGCCACCTTGTGCATCGGCGGCGGCCAAGGCGGGGCCTTCCTCCTGGAGGGCGCCGCGTGAGCGCGACTCCCGCCCCGGGCACGGTCGCCACCCTGTCCTTCGCGGGCGAGCTGGCGACGCTCACTTTGGCCGCGCCGCATCGCTCGCTGCCGGTGATCGATCTCGCCATGCTCGAGGACCTCGAGCGCGCGGTGGCGGAGCTGGAGCGGCGCGCCGACTGGCAAGGACTGCTCGTGCGCGGCCGCGACGAACGCACCTTCGCCGCGGGAGCCGACCTCGACGCCATCGAGGCGATCGCGGACGAGGACGAAGCGCGCCGCCTCGTCGAGCGCGGCCAGGCGCTGCACTCGCGCTTCGAGGACCTGCGCGCGCGGGAGAAGCGCGGGCGCATGGTCGCCGCGGTGGGCGGCGCGTGCGCCGGCGGCGCGTACGAGCTGTGCCTCGCGCTGGACCTCGTGGTCGCCGCCGACGCGCCGGGCACGCGGATCGGCCTGCCGGAGGTCAAGCTGGGCATCCTGCCGGCTTGGGGCGGCGCCACGCGGCTGCCGCGCCGCGTGGGCGCGAAGAAGGCGCTGGACATCATCCTCAAGGGCCGCCTGCACGCGGCCAAGGAGGCGCTGCGCGCCGGCATGGTCGATCGCCTCTGCGCGCCGGAGGACTTGCTGCGCATCGCCGCCGAAGTGGCGCGCGGCGAGCGCGGCCTCGCGCGACGCGGACGCGGCCTCGGCGCGCTCCTCGTCGACAAGAACCCCTTCGCCTGCGCCATGGTGGCGGGCGCGGCGCGGCGCGCGGTGCTGCGCTCGACCGGCGGGCACTACCAGGCGCCGCTCGACATCGCGCGCATCGTGCCCTTCGCCGCGCTGGCGAGCCGCGCCGATTCGCTGCGGGCCGAGAGCGAGGCGGCGCGCCGCCTCGCCGCCTCGCCCACCACGCGCAACCTGCTGCGCGTGTTCCGCGGCGTCGAGCGGGCGAAGAAGCTCGGATCCGCCGCCGACGGCGCGCGTCCGGCTCCGGTGCGCGAGCTCGGCGTCGTGGGCGCCGGCGTGATGGGCGCGGGCATCGCGGGCGCGGCGGCGCGGCGCGGCGTCGCCGTGCGCCTCGCGGACACGCGCCAGGCGGCGCTGGACTCGGCCACTACCGCGCACCGCCTGGAGCTCGACAAGCGCCTGCGCGCGCGGCGCGTCGAAGGCCACGAGGCGCGCGCCGCGCTCGACCGGCTCGACGCCACGCTCGACCTCGCCACGCTGCGGCACGCCGACGCCGTGGTCGAGGCGATCGTCGAACAGCTGGCGCCCAAGCGCGAGCTGCTGGCGCGACTCGAGCAGCACGTATCCGCCGACTGCCTGCTGGCGACGAACACCAGCTCGTTGTCGGTGGGCGAGCTGCAAGGCGCCTTGGCGCGGCCGGAGCGCGTCGTGGGCCTGCACTTCTTCAATCCCGTCGAGCGCATGCCGCTGGTCGAAGTGGTGCGCGGCGAGCGGACCAGCGACGCCTCCGTGGCGCGCGCGGCCGCGCTGGCGCTGTCCATGGAGAAGACCCCGGTGGTCGTCGCCGACGTGCCGGGATTCCTCGTCAACCGGGTGCTCGGCCCCTACCTCGACGAAGCGCTGGCGCTGCTGTCCAGCGGCGTGCCGGCGGCGCTGCTCGACGCCGCGCTGCGCCGCTTCGGCATGCCGATGGGCCCGCTGGAGCTGCTCGACGAAGTCGGCTTCGACGTGGCCGCGCACGCCGCGCGCACGCTCGCCTCGGCCTACGGGGCGCGCATGGGACCGGGCGACAGGCTCGACGCCGCCATCGCCGCCGGGGCGCTGGGCCGCAAGTCGGGCCGCGGCTTCTACGCGCACGGCGCGGGGCGGGCGCGCCTCCGCGCCGACGCGTCCGCGCTGGTGGCCGCCCTTGGGGCGCGCTCGCCGCTCGCCGATCCCGACGCGGTCGCGGCGCGGCTCGTGCTCGCCACGCTGGCCGAGGCGTTCCGCTGCCTCGAGGCGCGCGTGGTCGAGTCCGAGGACGACCTCGACCTCGCCTACGTGCTCGGCACGGGCTTCGCGCCCTTCCGCGGCGGTCCGCTGCGCCACGCGCGCGCCATGGGCTTGGCGCGCGTCGTCGACGAGCTGCGTCGAACGCAGGACGAGCCCGACGTGCGCGCGCGGCCCGGGGGCCCCGAGCGCTTCGAGCCCTGCCCGCTGCTCCTGTCGCTCGCCGATCGCTAGAGTGCGCGCGTGGCCGACGACGGACGAATGACGCGCGACGTGCTCTGGAACTTCGGGGCGCTGGCGGTGCTGGCGGCCACGGGGCTCCTGCTCAACGTGCTCGTCGGCACGCGCTGGAGCCCGGACGCGCTGGGCGTGTTCAACCAGGGGCTGGCGGCCTACGTCTTCGCCTCGATGCTCGCCTCGCTGGGCATCAACCACTCGTTGCTGCGCGCGCTCGGCGAGGCGGGCGGCGATCGGCGCCGCTCGGGCACGCTGGTCGTGGCGGCGCTCGTCCCCACGGTCGCGCTGGCGGCGCTCGCGTGCGCGCTGTTCTGGGCTTCCCGCCACGCCGTGGCGGGCTGGCTGGATTCGCCCGGCGTGGCCACGGCGATGGCGGCCTGCACGCCCGGCTTGTTCTTCTTCGCCGTCAACAAGCAGTTGATGGCCGCCATCAACGGCTGGCGGCGCATGCGCACCTTCGCGCTGCTGACGGCGCTGCGCTACCTGGGCCTGTTGCTCGCGCTGTGGCTGGCGGCCGAGCTCGAGTGGCCGGCCGACGCGCTGATGGGCGTCTTCAGCGTTTCGGAGTTCGCGCTGTGCGTCGTGGCCGGAGCCGAAGTGGCGCGCCATTGCGGCCGGCCAGTGGCCTCCGAGGTCGCCACGTGGATGCGCGAGCACCTCTCGTTCGGCGCCAGGAGCGCGGCCGCAGCCGTGCTGCTCGAGCTGAACGCCAAGGTCGACATCTGGATGCTCGGCTTGTGGCTGTCCGACGCCAAGGTCGGCTTCTACACCTGGGCGGCGATGTTCGCCGAGGGCTTCTGGCAGATCCTCGTCGTGCTGCAGAACAACGCCAACCCGCTGCTCGCCAGGCACCTGGCCGCGGGCGAGCTGCGCGAAGTCGAGGCGCTCTCGCGCAAGTTCAAGAAGCGCTCGTTCCTGCTGGTGCTGGCGCTGGGCGCCGCCTCCCTGCCGGCGTACGCGTGGATCGTGGGCTGGCTCGATCCCGGCGCGGGCTTCGAGGAGTCGATCGCGCCGTACTGGATCCTCGTCGCGGGCGTGGTGGGCGCCTCGGCGTGGACGCCGATGGCGCAGATCCTCCTGATGGCGAACCAGCCGCTGCGCCACTCGCTGCTCATGCTGGCGACCGTGCTCGTCAACGTCGCCGCCAACGCGCTGCTCATCCCCGTGCTCGGCCTCGAAGGCGCGGCGCTGGGCACGGCCATCGCCGTCTGCGCGTCGGCCGCGTTCCTCGTGTGGTCGGCGCGGCGCTGGGTCGGCGTGCGGCTGTGAGCCGCTAGGCCGAGAGTCGCGCGGCCTAGTCGCCGAGCTTCCACAGCTCGACCACCGGGCCCGCGCGCCCTCCCTTGGCGAGGCGCCACGTCCACGGCAGCGAGCGGCCGAACTCGTCGTCCTGGTAGGCGAGCGGCAAGCACTCCGCGGGATCGTCGTGCGGACTGAAGCGCGCCACCAGCCGCCCGCTGCGCTTCAACTCCTCGCGCAAGGCGACGAGCACGGGACGACGGCCGGTCTGGTCCTCGACGACGAACCAGCGCGCGTCGAGCCGCGCGAGGAAGGCGGCGGGATCCGCGCGCGCCGCCTCGCGCTCGGCCGGCAGGGAGAGCGGGAAGGCGACCAGCTCGCGTCCGGCGCTCGGACCACCGCGCGAGCGCAGGCGCCACTGGAACCACGGGAAGGCCGGATCGTCCAGCGCCTTGGCGTTGCGCTCGGCCGAAGCCTGGTCCATCCACAGCGGCAGCTCGACCGTGGGCATGAACGCGACGCGTTCGCCGACGGGCACGTGCCGCTCCACCGCGCGCGCCGCCTGTTCGAGCGTGTCCTCGGCGGCGCGCGCGCGGGCCACGCCCAGCGCCAGCCCCGCCTGCGAGGCGAGCGTCGCCGCGGCGAAGACCACGCCGACGATCCTCCAGCGCCCAGCCAGCGCCGCCGCCCCGCCGGCGGCCAGGACGCATGCCACCGGGACGAGCGGCAGCGCGAAGCGCTGGTAGGTGCGCTGGTACAAGCCGATCGCCAGCGCGTACGCCACGCACCAGGCGACGAGCGTCCAAAGCTCCCTGCGCGGGCCGCCCGCGGCGCCGCGGCGCGCGCGCGCGCCGGCGAAGCAGAGCGCCGCGCCCGCCACGAGCACGGCGGCGAGGAGCACGGGATCGTAGTCGCGCAGCGCGGCCCACACCTTGGCGAAGCCCGCGCCGTTGAAGATGGACAAGTCCATCTTGTGGCCCGACATGAGCAGCGTGCCCTTTTCCGCCGACACGGCGGACTCGGCGGCGCCCGTCGCGGGGTAGCTCCACCACGCCATGGACGCCACGAGCGCCAGCCCGACCAGCACGCGCCCCGCCGCGGCGAAGCTGCGCACCGACCACAGCGTCGCCACGCAGAGCGGCACGAGGAGCGAGGCGCCCGACTGCAGCGTGGACAGCGCGCCGCCGGCGCATGCCGCGGCCGCCAGGCACTCGCGCCAACCCGCGTTGCGCGCCAAGGCGAGCGCGGCCCACAAGGTCGCCGCGGTCCAAGCCGTGAAGGCGCCGTGCGGGCGCGCCTGCTGGGCGAACCACAGCACGAACGGATCGAAGGCGTACAAGGCCGCGGCCAGCAGGGCCCACGGCTCGGCGAAGAAGCGCCGGGCGATCAACCACGCGAAGGGCGTCCCCAGCGCCGACAGCCAGGCCACGACCAGCCGGATGCGCGCGCGATGCGCTGCCGCGCGCTCGAGCTCCTCCTCCAGCGAGCGCGGCGCGTCGTCGGGGCGCGGCGCGTCGGTGAGGAGCGCCACGACGCGCGCGGTGAGCAGCGGGTAGAACCCGCGCAGGTGGGCGTGACGATCCGACGGCCCGCCGCCTTCGAGCGCCTCGACCTGCGCGTGGAAGACGAGGCCATCCGGCTCGGGCGCGCAGGGCAGCAGGTGGTCGTGCCCGATCGTGCGCAGGACGCCGCAGGCGAGCGTCAGCAAGGCGACGACGAGGACGGAGCGCGCGAGGCCTTGGGCCATGCCCGCAGGATGGGGTGCGCGACGCGAGGCGGCAAGGGCGCTCAGCCTCCTCCTCGTCCGGATCCCGGCGCCGCGGGCGCTCCGGGGGCCGCCGCGGGCGCCGGACGGACGCGTGCGCGGACTGGGGCTATACTCCGGGCCGAGGGCCTGCCGACAAGCCCGCACCGCCGCTCGCCGACGCGCCGCGTCCGCGGGCACGACCATGATCCAGACGCGCCAAGCACCGCTCTCCGTGCTCTTCCTCGAGCTCAACGAGGCCGAGCAGCACTTCCTCAAGCGCTACGTCGGCGAAGGGAAGCTGCCGAACTTCGCGCGCATGCTGGAGGAGGGCGCGCTGGTGCGCACGCGGGTGCCCGGCTTCGATCCCTCGCTCGAGAAGGCGTGGCGCCTCATCTCGCCGTGGATCATCTGGCCTTCGGTCTACACCGGGCTGTCCCCCGGCGAGCACGGACTCGTCGGCTTCGGCCAGGACACCAGCGCCATCCGCGGCAAGTGCGTGTGGGACGTGCTCGACGCGCATGGCATCACCGTCGGGGTGCTCGGCAGCCTGATGAGCTTCCCGCCGCGCACGAGCGGCGCCGCGCGCTACTACGTGCCCGAGTCGCTGGCCGACGATCCGTCGTGCTTCCCCGAGGAGGCGCGCGCGCTGCAGGAGTTCTGCCTGTTCGGAGCGCGCAACTACTCGGGCGACTTCGCGCGCCACGCGAAGCAGGCGATCTCGCTCCTGTGGCGCACGCGCAGGAGCGGCGCGCGGCTCTCGACCATCGCGCGCACGATGGCGCAGGTGCCGCTCGAGAAGCTCGGCGGCGCCTCCAAGGTGCCCGAGCGCGCCATGCTGCACAGCTACCTCGCGTGGGACGCGTTCCGCGCGCTGTATCCGCGCCACCGCCCGCGCTACGCCTCGCTGCACCTGAACCACGTGGCGTACATGCAGCACCGCTACTGGCGCGCGGCCGAGCCCAAGCGCTTCAAGGACGAGCTCTCCGCCACCGACCAGCGCTTCTTCCGCGCCGTCGAGGACCGCAAGCGCTACGAGGAGGGCTTCGAGGGCTGGATCGAGAAGAGCTTCCGCTGGACGGACGAGCGCCTGGCGGACGTGTTCGAGATGGTCGACAACGACACGGTGGTCGTCGTCGGCACGGCGCTGGGCCAGCGCCCCTTCGATCCCGCGCAGGACATCCACAACCCCGTGGTGCGCCTCGTGCGCGAGGACGAGCTGTTCCGCTCGATCGGCCTCGCCCCCCACGTCGTGCTGCACCAGATGAACCCCGACGTGACGATCAACTTCCGCGACGAGGACGCGGCGGGGCGCGGCGTCGAGCTCCTGTCGGGACTCTTCGTGATCGAGCGCGAGCCGTTGTTCGAGGTGCAGCGGCGCGGCGCGCAGGTCTTCTGCGAGCTGAACATGCCCCGCCGCGAGGCGCGCGACCAGCGCTTCCAGATCCGGCACCGCGGCCTCGCCGGATGGTCGGCGCCCTTCGAACGCCATGTCGAGGAGCACGGCACGGCCGACCAATCGACCGCGCACCACAAGGACTCCGGCTGGATCCTTGCCTGGAGCAAGGGCCGAAAGGTCGAGGCCAGGAGGGAAGTCGCATCCGTGACGGCGGTCGCGCCCAGCCTGCTCGACCTGTACGGGATCGCGCCGCGGCCGTGGATGCGCGAGGATCCCGAGCCGTTCCTCGTCGTGCGCTGAGGCTCCGAAAGGGTCCTGCGGGCCGCGCGGGCCGGGAAGTATCTTCCACCGGGGGGGGGTCAAGCGTCCGGCGCGACCCTTCCGATAAACAAGGCCCCTCCCCATGGGCATCGTCGAATCCGATCCGCAGCGCCCGCTCACCGTGGCGCAGATGAACCGCCTCGCGGAGACGGTGATCGTGCCCGTGGATCTGTGCGGAGCCAAGGTCGCGGTGGTGATCCCGGCGTTCCGCGTGGCGGCGCAGATCCAGAAGGTGATCGCCGGCATCCCGCAGTGGGTGCACACGATCATCGTGGTCGAGGACCGCTCGCCCGACGACACGGCCGGCAAGGTCGGCTCGTGCGGCGACCCGCGCGTCGTCCTCTTGCGCCACGACGAGAACCAAGGCGTGGGCGGCGCGATGGCGACCGGCTTCAAGGCGGCCATCGGGCGCGGCATGGACATCGTCGTCAAGATGGACGGCGACGACCAGATGGATCCCGTGTGGCTGCCGCGGCTCGTGCAGCCGCTGGTCGAAGGCGACGCGGACATGGTCAAGTGCAACCGCTACCAGCACCTCGGCGCGCTGCGCCAGATGCCC
>JBEBCR010000302.1:0-5315 GCA_041157565.1 Planctomycetota bacterium
CGCCGGTGAACAAGCTGGCGCGCGAGGGCGTGCAACGCGGGCTCGAGGCGTAGAACTGCGAGGCGCGCTGGCCCTCCGCGGCCAGCTTGGCGAGGTTCGGCGTCAACGCCTCGGCCGCGCAAGCGTCGCCATGCGCCTCGTCCATCGCCACCGAGGTGCCCGACCAGCCGCATCCTTCGCCGACGATGACGATGAAGTTGGGCAGGCCTTTGGCCGCGCTGTTAGTGCCCAGATCCGTTGCGGGCTTGTCTTGGCATGCGGCAGGCGCCGCGTGCGCTGCATACGGTGCCAGAGCACACCAACCGATGCACAACGCCACAAGCGCAGCAGCCAGGGAGGGACGCGTCATAGACGCACACTAACCACCCAAGTCCCCAGAGGTTCCGTGCCACCGCTGCTTTTCGGGCTCTGACTGTGGCCTAAGGGCCGGGCAAGAGCCCCTTGCCGGAGCAACCGCTGCACAAGCGCGGTCCTTTCTCCGCGTCGGATTGGACGCCGCGTGTGTCGCACGTTGCGCAACGCACCCACGATTCCGCAGCACGTTCCCAGCGGTCGAGTTCCGTGATGCCAGCGAGGCGCATCTCCCACTTCCACAGAGTGTGCTCGGTCGGTGGCGTGGTGGACCGGTCCTTCCACATGCGCGTCGAGCGTGCCATCACGCGGTAGTCGCCGTCGGCGCGCGCGAAGCTGACATGGAGCTCGGGCTGGAACACGCCATTGACCACGGCTCCCAGCATCGTGCCGGGCAAGTACTTGGGCGAGGCAGCGAGCTCGGTGTCCTCGAGCGCGGAATTCAGCGTGCCGGCATAGTCGCCCAGCGCATCCGACATCTCGTTCATGATCTCGGTGCTCTCGCTGCTGTTCTCCGCAAACGCCTTCAATCCGTCGAAGTACTCCTTGCGCTTGCGCGCCGAATCCAGGTTCGACACCGCCAGCTTCGAGCCGCGTGCGGCGGCGAGCTCGTACCACTGGATGGCGGCATCCTCGTCCGCCGGCACTCCGATGCCTTGCGAGACGGCGACGCCGAGCGAGTTCAGCGCCTCGGCATCGCCGAGCTGCACGGCCATCCAGTGCAACCAGGTGTAGGCCTGCTCGACGGTGCACACGGCCATGCTGCCGTCGAAGATGCACATGCTCGCGGCCGTCGCCATGGCGATGTACGCGTTCATGTCGATCAGGGTCCACAACCTGTCGGCGCACGCGGTGTAGCGCTCGGCCTTCAGATCTTCGATCGCGCTGGCGTACAGGCCGGTGATCGAACCGGCCGCCGCCAACTGGTCCATGCTGGGCTGCGCCCCGAGACGCTTGACGGCGTACTCTCCGTAGATCCGCGCCTGGTTCATGTCCTTCTCGACACCCTTGCCTTCCGCGTAGGCGATGGCGAGGTCGTAGGCCGCGCCAGCACTGCCTTGTTGGTAGCGCTGATGCGCGGCGTTCAGGTCGTACAGCGGCACGGCCCGCGTGGGGATCTGGTCCGACTTCGGCGGCGCCGGCAGCTTCCTGATGGACTCCGCCAGATGGCCGCTGCGCGCCTTGGCCGCCGTCGCGTACTCGCGCAGCGTCGACTGCTCCACGGGCGTCAGCAGTTCCTTGGTCGCCTTGCGGACCGGCTCTGAGCCGACCACTTCGGCCAAGCGATAGATCATGTTCGGCGTGCGCCGTTTCGCGAACATGGCGAGGACGAACTCCTTCGCGTAGGCCTCGGTGATCGGCGGCAGATCCGCGATGTGCTTGTCGATGGCCGCGTAGGCCTCCCGATCGTAGCTCAGCCCTTCGACCAGTCGTTGGAAGCTCGCCAGTTTCGCTGACATCGAATCTGCCTTGTAGGCGAAGCGCGGACTTGCCTGCGCGTGCACGGCCTTGGAGGGTGCCGGCGTGCGCACGAAGCGCAGGCGAGCGGCCTGCGCGCCTGCCTGCGTCGGTTCGGCGGCCGCGTAGCACAACATCCCTTCGACCTCGGCCATCCAACGCGGCTCGATGCGCGGCGCCACGACATCGCGCCACTCGCTCGCGTCGTCGCTGGCGAGCACCGTTTCGTCCGAGTGCAGGTAGAGGCGCTGCATGCCGATCGCGAGGCGTGCGGCCGGCATGTCGGACAGTTGCTTGGCTGTCCAAGTCACTCCATCAGTCGAGACCAGCACGTCGAGGCTCTTGCCTTTGGCTTCCTGGGACAGGGCGATGAAGCGGCCGTGGGCGAAGCGCAGCGTGTGCGGGGCCGCGACCGTGTCCGGCAAGAGGTGCGTCTCCCACTTGACGAGGTCGCGCGACACGGCGACGGCGGCTTGCGGCGTCGAGTTTCCCTTCGACCAACCAGCGACAACCCACAAGCCGTTGCCGTGGGCGATGCCGCCGATGGAGTGCATGCCGCGCGCGTCCTGTCTGTGGACCGGCGCCACCTCCACGCCGGGCAGGCAGTAGCCCCAAGTCTGGCCGCCGTCGGCAGTCCAGTTGATCCACGCGTTGATCCGGCTCGTGCCAAATGTCGAGCCGAGCAAGGCGACGATGCGCCCGTCGCTGGCCGAATCCAAATGCACTTCATTGAGGAAGGGGCGCGAACCGGCCACGGCGCCGTCCGGCCCGTGCCAGCGCACGGTCGACTTGACCTTCGAGACCTCGGGCGTGCTTTCGTCGCGCCACTCGATGGTCCACCAGCGTCCGCCGTGCGATGCGAGCTGCAGGCGCATCGGCAACGGACCTTCCACGATCTCCCTGCGGCTGAACGCCTCGCCGTCTCGCGAGACGAGCAGCGCGCCGTCGACCAGCGCCGCCAACGCGGAGCCGTCGAAAGTCGCTCCCCAGAACGTGTCCAACCTCTCGAGCGGGCCCAAGTCCAACTGTCGCGTGTCGTGCACGCGCACGAAGCGACCCGCCCTGCTCGAACCGTCCGCTCCGGCCGCGCCCGGGGGGCAGCGCCAAGCGAGCACCTCGTTCGCGGCGGTGATCGCGACCAGTTCGCCGTCGCTGCCACCCAGGTGCGCGAATCGCAGCGCATCCGTCGTCGCCGGCAGCCATGTGGCCGCATCGGAGGACAGCAACAAGCGCCCGTCGGCGTCGAGCGCCGCCCACTGTCCGGCGCCTCGCGCGAGCGCGCGGAAGCGACGATCGGGTTCCAATCGCACGACTTCGCCGGCCGCGCCCGCGAACGAGCGTACGAGGCGGCCGTCAGCGTCGATCTCCACGCACGCGTCGCCGGCGCACGCCCGCACGGGAGGCTGCGTCGCCGCCGCGGAGGCTTGCGTTTCCGCGTGCAGCTTGGGGTCGCGCTGCCGCGTGACCTGCTCCCAGCCGCGCTCCTCCAGCGTGAAGGGAACGAGCGTGGCATCCAACGATGCGATCACGCAGTCGGCCACGACCCTGTCGTCGACCGTGCGCAGTCCAGCGATCGTCCCGCTCGTCGGCGCATGGCGCAGGGTCGCGCACGGCGGCAGGGGAACCGGCGCCCACGGTTCGAGGAAATCCTCGAGGAAGAACAGCTTCGGCGCCTCGGATGGCCCGCGCTGCCCGATCACCTGCACGCGATCCTGCGCCGCGAACATGTGCTGGATGCGCGCGCCTTCCGGCAGCTCGCGCGTGCTCCAGGCTCCATCGTACGAGCGTCCGTGCAGGCGGCCGCGCCGTTGCCATTGCTGCTCGAGCACGAGGAGCTTGCCCTCGACGACCACCAGACCGGCGATCCAGGTGGCATCCATGGGCGCAGGGGCCGGCGAGGTCCAGATCTCGCCATCCTGCGAGATCAGGAGGAGGGTGCCGCCGAAGTACGCGGCCCACATGCCCGTGCCGCCGACCAGGCTCAGCGCGGATGGTCCAGCGCGCTCGAATTCGGCGGGCAGCTTCGCTTCGTGCCACGTGGACAGGTCGTCGGACCAGTAGCACGCGCGCTCGCCCGCCGGAACGGGCTGTGCGCTCGTCGCGGACTTGCCCGCCACGCTCGTCGCGAGGACCCAGCGGCCACTCGCGCCGTGCAGGATCAGCCCGCCGCCCAGATCGTGATCGCCGGGCAAAGGGTCTGCGAAGCGCGTCCAACCACCATCGGGCTCCCTGCGCCAAGCATGGCCTTGCTGGTCGACGACCAGCACGCGTCCGCCGTCGACTCCTTCGGCATCCACGGCGAAGGAATGGAAGTAGATCGAGTCCAGGACCGTCGCCTGGCCGTCGAGCTCGTCCCATGGCAGGTGCGCGAGGCCGAAGGAGCCCCCGAGCAGGATGCCCTTGGCGTCGGATGCGGCATCGAAGCAGCCGCCATCCAGGTCGCCTCCAACCCTGCGCGCCGCCTCGCCACGTGGCGCCAACCAAACTTCGCTTGAATCCGTCACCAACGCGCCGCGCGTGCTGGCGGTCGTCCTGGTCCACGCCAAGGACGGAAGCTCCGTCTGGGCGAGGGCCGAATGGGACAAGCCGGCGAGCAGCAGGCAGCGCAGGGACGATTGGACCGCGAGCATGGCCGACAAGGTGCCACAGGACTCGCGTCCATGCACGCCGTCGGCGTGGCAACGCCCCTCGTTCAGATCGTGAAGTACTTGGCGCTCGGGTGGTGGCAGACGAGCGCCGAAGTCGACTGCTCGGGGTGCAGCTGGAACTCGTCGCTCATCGAGATGCCGATCTTGGACGCGCCGAGCAGGTCGAGCAGGATCGCCTGGTCCTCCATGTTGGGGCAGGCGGGGTAGCCGAAGCTGAACCGCGAGCCGCGGTAGCCCTGCTTGAACAGCGTGCCCATGTCGCGCGCGTCGTCGCCGGCGATGCCGAGCTCGCCGCGGATCTGGCGGTGGATGTACTCCGCCAGGGCTTCCGCCGCCTCGACGGAGAGGCCGTGCAGGTGCAGGTAGTCCTGGTAGCGGTTGGCGGCGAACCACTCGCGCGCCACCTCGGAGGCGTGCTGGCCGATCGTGACCACCTGCAGCGCCACGACGTCGGGCTTGCCGTCCTTCACGTGGAAGAAGTCCGTGATGCAGCGGCGCTGGCGGTCCTTCTGGCGCGGGAAGGCGAAGCGCGCGACCTCGCGCCCGGAGTCCTCGGGGTGCAGCAGCACCAGCGTGTCGCCCTCGGGCACGCAGCGCCAGTAGCCGTAGGCCGCCTGCGGGCGCAGGATGCGCTCCTTCGCGCAGCGCTTGGCCAGTTCGAGGTACAGCGGACGCACGTGCTCCTTGACGAACTTGGCGTGCTCGGCCTGCGCCTTGCCCTTCCTGCGGTAGCCCCACTGGAACTGGAACAGCGTGGTCTCGTTCACGTAGGGCAGCACGCCCTGCAGGTTGATGTCCTCCACGACGCGCGCGCCGAGGAACGGCGGCTCGGGTTGGTCGATGTCGCGCGGCACCTCG
>JBEBCR010000303.1:0-4234 GCA_041157565.1 Planctomycetota bacterium
CCAGCCCGGCCCCCACGCCCACAGGAAGATGCCCACGACGCCGCTCGAAAGGACGAACAGCACGAGCGAGTTGATGGCGATGGACATGGGCGTGTCGAAGCGGCCACCGCCGTGCAGGAACGCCAGCGCGCAGGCCGCGACGCCGTAGTACAGGTGCGCGTGCAGCCAGCGCGCCATGCGCGACAAGGGCTCCGCGCGCCTCGTCTCCAGGCGCGGCGCGCCGCCCTCGCCCGCGACGACGCGCGCGAGCAGGACCTTGGAGCAGCCCGTCTCGCGCAGGATGGCGCGCGCGGCCGCCAGGATCTGCCCCTTGTCCTGCAGTTGCCGCGCCGCGACCTTGTCGCGCAGCGCGCCGAGGCGCTGCTGCGCCGCCTCCATCGCCTCCTTGCGCACCTGCATGCCGAACTCGGGCGAGTAGCCGAGCTTGTGGGCGCGCTTGCGCAGCACGTAGGCGTAGGCGGCCAGGAACGCGACCAGCGCCACCCAGCCGCTCCAGAACACGAAGTCGCGCGCGGAAGCCGACGCGGGCTCGGTCGCCGCGTCGGCGAGCACGCCCCACGAGACGACGGCGGCCACGAGCGCCAGCGCGACGAACGCGTGCGCGGACAGGAACAGCGAACGGTTCACCGCGCGCGCCTCCTAGCCCCGCCCGGGAAGTCGGACAGCGAGTCGCCGGCGCGCTTGCGCTCGGCGGCGTCGACCGAGGCCTCGGGATAGCCCGGCGGCGCCTTGGACCAGTGGCAATCGGAGCAGCCGCCCTGCGGGCGTCCGCCGGCATCGCGCGAGTGCTGGCCCTTGCCGTGCGGATAGCTCGCCAGCACCGCCAGCACCGCCTCGAGCCGTCCGGGCGGCTCGTCGAGGTGGCAATCGTTGCAGCCCTTGCCCGCGGGATGGTGCTGCGCGCCCTGCAGCGCGACGCGCGCGCGATCGACGAGCATCGGCCGCGTGGCCGAAGGCAGCGAGTCCTCGTGGCAGCGCGCGCAGCTGGCTGCTTCGTCGGCGCCCACGCCGCCGGTCGTCGCCGCGCGCGCCTCGTCGTGCGCGTGGCATTCGACGCAGGACAGCGCCTTGGCCGCCACGCCGATCCCGGCGCCGCGCGCGGCCGGATCGAAGTCGTGGCAGCTGGCGCACGAGACCTTCGCGCCGGTGCGCGGATCGAGCGCCTTGGCGAGCTGCGCCGCGTGGTCGAACGTCGTCGCCGCGCGCGGCGCGGGCTCGGGCAGGCTGGCCGCGTCGAGTCGGATCCCCGGATGGCACGAGGAGCAGCCGTCCATCGAGAAGCTCGCGCGGCGCGCGGGTTCGACCTGCGCGGCGGACGCGGCGTCCCACGGCAGGCCGATGGCGCCGGAGGATCGCGCGTCGAGGATCGAGGGATGGCAGGCGAGGCAATCCTGCGTCGTGGGCTCGGGAGGCAGGTGCGAAGCGTGCTCGAAGCGCGCGCCATCGACGCGCGAAGGCAGCGCCGGCAGCGGCGCGCGGTGGCACGCGGCGCAGTCCTGGTCCGGGCGGTCGGCGAGTCCCGGGTGCCGTTGGGGATCGGCCACGAACCGCGCGGCGCCGGGCGGCAGGCGGTCGACGAGCGTCGTCGGACGGCGCTCCTTGAACGCCGCGTGCGAGCCCGCCTCCATGTCGTGGCACGCCGAGCACGAGTCCCATCGTCCGTGGTGCGGCGCGCGGTACGCCGGCACGTCGTGGCACGACATGCAGTCGGAGTACTCGTCGCGGTCGGCGCGCAGCATGTACGTCGGGGGCGTCGGCGCGCCATCGGGGCCGATGCGCGCGTGCTCGACGTGCTCGTGGCACTCGAGGCAGCCGTTCGACTCGAGGCGCGCGCTCGAACCGGCCACGACCACCGCCAGGTCCTCGGCCGCGCCCTTGCGCCGCGCATGGTCCGCGTGCGCGAAGGACAGCGCGGCGACGGAGGCGCGCTTCTCGAGCACGGTCTCGACCTTGACCGGCGCGCCGTCGGACTGGATGTGGCAGCGCGCGCACTCCTGCGCCGAGTGCTCCTTCAGGTGCAGGTCGAGCGCGGTGGCGCTGCCCACCTCGCCATGGCAGGCGACGCAGCTCGCGCCGTCGCGGCGCTGGCCGGGAGGGATGTGGCGGTCGTGCGGATACGGCCCGCGCCCGGGCGCGCGCATCGACGCGTCGCGGTCGAGCCAGGCGAGGAACCCGGCGCGCAGCTTGGACTTGTCGATCGAGCGGCCGGCGAGCACGTCCCACTCGCGCGCCTCGGCGCCCTCGGTGTGGCACTCCATGCAGGCGGGCACGCCGGTGGCGCCGCCGAACGACTCGGGATCCTGCTCGGATTGCGCGTGGCACTGGCGGCAGGCGAGGTTGTCGTGGTCGAGGTGGTCGAACGCGCTGGTCGAGGCGCGCGCGGCGCGCAAGCCGCCAGCGAAGCCCGGTTGGACCTCGACCTTGAGCACGTCGCGCGTCGCGCCATCGACCTCGACCGGATAGTGGCAGTCCGCGCAGCCGGCCAGCGGATCGCGCGCTGCGCGCGTCGTGCGGCCGGACTCGTCGCGCGCGCCATGGTCGTGGCAGCCGCGGCAATCGCGCGCGACCTCGAGCCGATCGTGCTCCGCCGCGCTCGGCTTGGGGTCTCCCGGATGGCGGCCACCGCGGTAGTACCAGCGATCGGCCACGTGGCTGGTGTGCGGGAACGGCCGCGGCTTCTTGGCCTGCGCCTGCGTCGCGGCGACGGACGCGGGATCGGCGGCGACCACGGAGGAACCGGCGCGCAGGAACGGCGCGGCGAGGGCGCACAGCGCGGCGGCGGCCAGCAGGCCGCGACTCGCGCCCAGCACGCCTCCGCTCGCAACCTCGCGCGCGCTCACCGCCTCACCTCGAGAGCATCCAACCGAGGACCGCGAGGGTGGCGAGAAGCGCCGCCGCCAGCGCCCACACCAGCGGCGACGACTTGGAGCCGCCCTGGCGCAGGATGCCGCGCAAGCGCGCCTGCTCCAGCGCCGCGCACCACTGCGCGACGCCGATGGCGTTGGCGACGATCAGGTGCTCGCCGGGGTGGCCGCCGGACTGCAGGCGCGCGCGCGCGTCGCGCAGCTTGTCCTTGGGCACCGACGGATCCTGCGCGAGCACGTCGAGCGCCGCGGAGTAGTGCTGGCTCGGCGGCGGCGCCTCCCCCATGCGCGCCTCGCGCACGAACAAGGCGTCGACCGTGCCGATCTTGACGTGCTGGTCGCAGGGGAGGTCCACCACTCCGGCGCCCTTGGTCAGGCGCATGGCGCCCACGAAGGTGCCGTTGCGGCCGCCGAGGTCCTCGAGGTGGAACGAGAGGCCGTCGAAGCCCAGTTGCGCGTGGCGCGAGGAGACGCCCTCGTCCTCGAGGGCCAGCGCCACGTCGCCCCCCAGCGCGCGCCCGATCACGGCCGGCATGCGCGGCACGGGGATCGACTGTCCATTCTTCTTGACGACGCAGGCGAGGCGCGGCTTGAGCGCCGCCAGCGCCGTGGCCATGGCCGCCTCGCCGGTCCCGCCTGGTCCGACGTACAGCGTGCCCTCGAAGGACTCCTCCGGCATGGGCGCGGACTGCGGCTTGACGGGCTGCGCGGCCGGCTTCGGCGCCGGAGTCGGGGCGGGCGCAGGCGCGGCCGTGGGCGCCGCGGAGGGCGACGGCGCGGCCGCCGCGCGCACGGTCGCGTCCTCCACCGGGGCGGACTTGGCGGCCGGGCGCACGGTCGCGGCGTCGGGCACGGCGGACGGGGTCGCGGGACGCAGGGTCGCGTCGTTCGGCGCGGAGCCCGGGCGCAACGTCTGCTCCGTGTCGTCGGCGTGCAGCACGCGGATCAGCGTGCGCCCGACCTGCACTTCGAGGCCGGGAGCCAGCGGATGCGACTCGCCGCGCGCGAGCTTGGCGCCGCCCACGACTCGCGTGCCGTTCGAGCTGCCGAGGTCCTTGATGCACAACGCGCCGCCCTCGAGCGCGAGCTCGGCGTGGCGCGAAGAGGCCGCGTCGTCGTCGAGCGGCACGTTGTTGGGCGCGCCGCGCCCGATCGTGACCCCGGGCGTGGCGACCATAGAGCGGGGCGGCTTGCCGGGTTCCTGGATCCACAACAGCATCGCTGGGTTCCTCAACGCCGCTCGGGCGCGGGCGTCGCCTGCGCGGGGCCGCCGGCCTTGGGCTTGGCGTAGGCGTTCTGGTAGGTCGCGACCTCGTCGCCGGCGCGGTTCAGGTACAGGCGGCGCATCTCGGCCAGCGTGAACGGCCTGC
>JBEBCR010000304.1:0-6968 GCA_041157565.1 Planctomycetota bacterium
GCTTGGCCAGCGACTTGTCGATGCGGCCGAGGCCCGCGGCCAGCGCCGCTTCGGCCGCTTCGTAGACGACCACCGTGCAGCCGCCCTGCGCCGCGACCTGCGCGATGCCGTGGCCCATCAGGCCGCAACCGACGACTCCGACCTTCTTGATGCTCATGCGGGGTTCCTTCTCGTGTGGATCCGGTGTGGGGAGGGTGTGCTTCACTTGCGCTCGAACGACACGGCGAGGCCCATGCCGCCCGAGATGCACAGGGTGGCGAGGCCGCGGCGTCCGCCGCGTCGCTTGAGTTCGTGCAGGAGCGTCGCGACGATGCGCGCGCCCGTGGCGCCGATCGGGTGGCCGAGCGCGATCGAGCCGCCGTTCGCGTTGACGCGCTCCATCGGCAAGGGGAGCTGGCGGTGGCAGGCGAGCACCTGCGCCGCGAAGGCTTCGTTCAACTCGATCAGGTCGAAGTCGTCGGCCTTCAACCCCGCCTTGCGCTCGAGCGCCTGCATGGCCGGCACGGGACCGATGCCCATGATCCTCGGATCGACGCCCGCCTGCGTGGCGGGACCAAGGGTCGCCAGCACCTCGAGTCCGCGCTTCCTGGCCTCGCCGGCGCGCATCAAGAGCAGCGCGGCGGCGCCGTCGGTGATGCCCGAGGCGTTGCCCGCGGTGACCGTGCCGTTCTTCTTGTCGAACACCGCCGGCAACTTGGCGAGGCTCTCGGGCGTCGTGTCGGGGCGCGCGTGCTCGTCGGCGTCGACGACGACCTCGCCTTTGCGGCTCGGCACCTTGACCGGCACGATCTCGTCGCGGAAGCGTCCGGCGGCGATGGCTGCGCCGGCCTTGCGCTGGCTTTGCAGGGCGAACTCGTCCTGCTCGGCGCGCGAGATCGAAAGGTCCTGCGCGAGCTTCTCGGCGGTCTCGCCCATCAGCATGTTCGCCAGCGGACAGCCAAATCCGTCTTTGTACATCGCGTCGACGACATCGGCGTGCCCGAGGCGATATCCGGTGCGGAACTTGGGCAGGAAGAACGGCAGCCCGCTCATGCTCTCGACGCCGCCGGCGACGACGATGTCGGCGCGGCCGAGCGCGATCGCCTCGGCGCCGAGCAGGATGCTCTTGAGACCCGAGCCGCAAGCCATGTTGACGGTCCACGCGCAGGTCTCCTGCGCGATGCCGGCGCGGTAGGCGATCTGCCGCGCGACGTTCGGACCACCGCCGGCCTGCCGGCCGTTGCCCATGATCACCTCGCCGACCTCGGCGCCGTGGACGCCCGAACGCGCGAGGAGTTCCGAGACGAGCCCGGCCCCGAGGTCCGCCGCGCTCAGGTCGGCGAACGCGCCCAGGTACTTGCCGATGGGCGTGCGCAGGGCGTGCGTGACGACGATGGCCTCGTCGCCTTGGGGCGGTCGCAGCATGGTGGGGTGTTCGCGCCGCGGTTCCGGCGCAGGCGACCGGCGGGGGTCGAGGGCCTGCGGCGGGACTTCGTGGCGGGTTTGCGAGCCAAATAGGATAGGGAGCACGACCGAGACGACGCAAGCGCGACCGGCCCCCATCTGCCCCCTTCCGGGCTGGTCCGGACGGGCCTAGGCTTGAGGGTGCCGGAGGAGGCCGCCGTTCGCCCCCCCCCCGCGGTCTCCCCCCTCCTCGGGTGGGGCCCGGACACCCACCATGACCGACCCCGACCAAGCCCCGGACCATGCCGGGCCCAACCGCCAGCAGCGCGCCAAGCTGGCGGCGCGGGCCGAGTTGCTGGCGAGCCTCTTGGCCGACGAGTCCGAGCACGTGCGCGAGGCGGTGCGGCGCGAGCTGACGGCGCTCGGCAAGAACGCCCTGCCGGCGCTGCGCCGCGCGGCCGGCGATGGCGACGCGGCCCTGCGCGGTCGGGCGCGCCAGATCCTGTCCGCGGGCGAGCGGCTGGAGGTCCTGAAGCGCCTCGCCGGGATGCTGTCGAAGCCCAACCTGCGACTCGAGCCCGCTCTGTGCGTGCTGGCGCGCCTGGACGACCCGCGCTTCGACCCGCGGGAGATGCTGCGCGAGTTCGACGACCAGGCCAAGGCCGTCGCGGCGCGCGCGCGCGGTTCGGACAGCGCGCTGGAGCGCGCGCTGGCGCTGGCCGAGCACCTCGGCGGCGAGGTCGGCTACGGCGGCAGCCGCGGCGAGTACCACCACCCCGGCAACATCCACGTCCACACGGCTTGGCGCGCGCGGCAGGGCATGCCGCTGACCTTGTGCGCCATCTGGTCGTCGGTGGCGCGCCGCGCGGGCATCCGCACCGGGCTCATCCCGTTGCCGGGGCACGTGATGCTGCGCGTGCACGGCGGCGACGGCGCGGTGGTCATCGACCCCTACCAGAAGGGCGAGGTGCGCAGCGAGCGCGACTTGCGCCGCTACTTGCGCGAGAACGGCGTGCCCTTCGATCCGGCCTACCTGCGCGACGCGCCGGAACCGGTCTTCGTGCGCCGCCAACTGGCGAACCTGCAGAAGAGCGCCGAGAAGCGCGGCCTCGCCGGCCAGGCGCGCGAACTGCAGCTGCTCCTGTCGCTCGCCGATCGGCGCGCCGCGCGGCCGGCCAAGGCCACCTGAGGCGCGCCATGGCCGAGCTGCAAGGAGCGTCCGGGGAAGCGTTGGCGCAAGGCGTCGCGCCGGTGTTCCCGCTGCCCAACGTGTACTTGTTCCCGGGCTGCGTCATGCCGCTGCACATCTTCGAGCCGCGCTACCGGCAGATGGTCGAGGACCAGCTCGACCGCACCGGCCGCATCGTGATGGGCGCCCTGCTCGAGGGCGAGCGCGACGCGGAGGGACGGCCGGCGATCCATCCGATCGCCGGGCTCGGCGAGATCGGCCGCCACGAGCGCCTGCCGGACGGGCGCTTCCTCGTGTGGCTGGTCGGCATGGCGCGCGTGCGCATCGAGGAGGTGCCCAGCAACAAGCTGTACCGCACGGTGCGCTGCGAGCCGCTCGAGGACTTCCCCGCGACGCCCGAGGCCGAGGCGCGCTTGCGTCCGCGCGTGAAGGGCGCGCTCCTGTCGCGCGCGCGGGAGATCTTGAACCTGCCCGACCAGGTGCCGCTCGGCCACCTCGCCGACCTGCTGCTGCAGCGCCTGCCCTTGTCCGCGCCGCAGATGCGCGTGTTGTACTCGGAGGTCTCTGTCGAGCGCCGCGCCGACGGCGCGCTGCAGGCGCACGAGCTCCTCCCGCGCGATCCGCAGGGCGGAGCGGGCTGACCCACCTCGCCGCCACCCGTCGTCCGTGGCGGACGACGACGCGCACGACGACGATGGACGACTCGAGGAACCTCGCGCCCGACTTCCCCGCCGGCCTGCGCTGGTTCAACGTCGCGCGGCCCTTGTCGCTGCTCGACCTGCGCGGACGCGCGGTGCTGCTCGACTTCTGGACCGGCGGCGAGATCGCCTGCCACCACAACGCGGCGCAGCTGCGCATCGTCGCCGCGCGCGTCGGCCCGGAACTCGCCGTGGTCGGCGTGCACGCGGGCAAGTTCGCCGGCGAGCAGGACGCGCGCGCCGCGCAGGAGGCGCTGCTGCGCTTGTCGATCGAGCATCCGGTGGTCGTCGACCGCGAGCGCGAGCTGTGGAACGCCTACGAGGTCAAGAGCTGGCCCACGCTGGTGCTGCTCGACCCCGCGGGGCGGATCGTCGGCGGGTTCTCGGGCGAGCTCGACGCCGACAAGCTGGTCGAGCTGGTGGCGCGCCACCTGCGCGCGTGGCGCGCCGAGGGGCTGGTCGGCGGCGCCGCGCTCGAGGCGCAGAGCGAGGCGGCGCGCGAGCACCGCCACCTGCTGCGCTTCCCCTCGAAGATCCTGTGCGCCTCCGAGGCGCACGTGTACGTCGCCGACACGGGGCACAACCGCGTGCTGGAACTCGAGCTCGACGCGCAGGGCCGCGAGGCCTTCGTGCGCCGGTCCTTCGGCGCGGGCACGCGCGGCCTGAGGGACGGCGAGGGCGAAGAGGCGCACTTCGACGCGCCGCGCGGCCTCGCGCTGGTCGGACGCAGGCTGTGCGTGGCCGACACGGGCAACCACTGCGTGCGCGCCATCGACCTCGACACGGGCCGCGTGGCGACGATCGCGGGCACCGGCGAGATCGGCGTGCGCCTGCCGCGCCCGGGCCATCCGCTGCGCACGGCGCTGCGCTCGCCGTGGGCGCTGTGGTGGGATCGCCCGCGCCTGTACGTGGCGCTCGCGGGCAGCCACCAGATCGCGGCGATCGAGGGCGACGAACTGCTCCTGCCGTTCGCCGGCAACGGACGCGAGGCGCTGGTCGACGGCCCGGCGCTCGAGGCGAGCTTCAACCAGCCCAGCGACCTCGCCGGCGATGGACGCGCGCTGTACGTCGCCGACGCGGAAGCCTCCGCGCTGCGCCGGCTCGAGCTCGTGGGGCGACCGCGCGTCGACACGCTGGTGGGCCAAGGCTTGCACGAGTGGGGCGACCGCGACGGCCAGGGCGGCGAGGTGCGCCTGCAGCGCGCGGCCGGCCTGTGCTTCGACGGCCTGCTCTACATCGCCGACACGCTCAACCATAAGATCAAGCAGATGGACCCCGCCACGCGCCGCACGACGCGCCTCGCCGGCAACGGGGAGCGCGGCCACGCCGATGGCCGCTTCGTGCACGCGCGCTTCCACGGCCCCGAGGGCCTGGCGGTGCGCGACCGGCGCCTGTACGTGGCCGACACGGGCAACCACGTCGTGCGCGTGCTCGACTTGCGGCACATGGAAGCCTGGACCCTCGTGGTGCACGACTGAAGATGGGCGGCTTCGTGCTGATCCTCGTGCCGTGCGTGCTGGCCCTGGCGCTGGCCGTGCTGTGGAGGCGCCACGAGGAGAAGAAGCGCCTGGCGGCCATGCGCGACGAGCGCCACAAGGCCAAGGCGCGCGGCACGGACCGCGCCCGCCTCCAATACCCGAGCATCGACCTGGCGCGCTGCATCGGCTGCGGAGCCTGCGTCGACAGCTGCCCCGAGGACTCCGTGCTCGGCATGATGCACGGCCAGGCGGTGGTGCTGCACGGCGCGCGCTGCGTCGGCCACGGCAAGTGCGCCGAGGCCTGCCCCACCGGCGCCATCGTGGTGACGCTGGGCGACTTGACGCGGCGCGACGACATCCCGGTCGTGGACGAGCGCTTCGAGGTCGAGGGCGTGCGCGGCCTGTACCTCGCCGGCGAGGTGACCGGCTGGTCCTTGGTGCGCACGGCCGTGGTGCAAGGCGTCGGCGTGGTCGACCATGTCGCGCGGCGCCTCTCCTCCGAGGGCCGCTCGGTCGGTCGTCCGCCCGGCCACCACCGGCTGGCGGACGCGCCCGCGGAGCCCGAGGTGGAAGGCGTGCTCGACCTCGTCGTCGTCGGCGCCGGGCCGGCGGGGCTGGCGGCGGCGCTGCGCGCCAAGGAGAAGGGCCTCGCCTTCCGCGTGCTCGAGCAGGAGGAGCTCGGCGGCACGGTGGCGAAATACCCGCGCCGCAAGCTCGTCATGACCCAGCCGATGGAGCTGCCGCTCGCCGGACGACTGGACCGCACCAGCTTCGAGAAGGAGGAGCTGGTCGAGCTGTGGACGCGACTGGCGCGCGAGCACGAACTGCCCATCACCACCGGCGTGGTCGTGCAGGCCGTCGAGCGGCTCGACGAAGGGTTGCTGCGCGTGCGCGCCAAGGACGGCGCGTGGACGGCGCGCAACGTGCTGCTCGCGCTGGGGCGGCGCGGCACCCCGCGACGCCTGGGCGTGCCGGGCGAGGACCTCGCCAAGGTGGCCTACTCCCTGCTCGACGCGCAGGGCTACGAAGGACGGCGCATCCTCGTCGTCGGCGGCGGCGACAGCGCGGTCGAGGCCGCCCTGGGCCTGGCCGAGACGGGCAACGAAGTCGTGCTGTCCTACAGGCAGGCGGCCTTCTCGCGCCTCAGGCCGCGCAACGAAGCGCGCATCCTCGAGGCCATCGCCAAGCGCGAGCTGCGCATGGAATGGGAGAGCGAGCTCGTCTCCGTGTCCGCCGACCATGTCGTGCTGCGCACCCAGCGCGGCGAGGCGCGCCTCGAGAACGACGAGGTCTTCATCTTCGCCGGCGGCACCCCGCCCTTCGAGCTGCTCAAGCGCTCCGGCGTGTCCTTCGACCATGGCGAGGCGCGCCAACCACAGGCCGCGGACGACGGTGGACTGGTCAAGGCGCTCGCCGTCGCCCTGCTCGCCTCGCTGGTCGTCCTGGCTGCGGCATGGTGGTGGCGCGACTACTACTTCGCGCCGCGGCAGGAACGCCCGCTGCACGCGCTGCACGCGTGGCTGCGCCCCTCGAGCGGCCTAGGACTGGCGCTCGGGATCGCGGCGCTGGCGCTGATCGCCTGCAACCTGCTCTACCTGCTGCGCCGCGCCGAGAAGATGCCCTGGCCCAAGGCCAGCCTGCAGGCCTGGATGAGCGCCCACGTCGCCACCGGCGTCGGCGCGTTCCTGCTGGCCGCGATGCACGGCGGCTTCGACACGCGCCAGACCGTCGGCGGGCACGCGTTCTGGGCGCTCGCGTTCCTCGTCGTGACGGGCGCCATCGGCCGTTGGTTCTATTCCTTCGTCCCGCGCGCCGCCAATGGGCGCGAGCTGGCGCTCGAGGAGGTGCACGCGCGCCTAGCCGCGCTCTCGACCGAGTGGGACCAGCGCTCGACCTTCGCGCGGAAGGTCGACGACAGCGTGCAGGCGCTGGTGGCCGAAGGGCGCTGGGAGGGCGGCTTCTTCGCCCGCGTGCTGGCGCTGCGCCAAGGCCAAGCGCGGCTTCGGGAGCGATTGGCCGAACTTCGCAAGGCCGGCGAGGCGGAGGGCGTGGCGCCCGACCAGCTCGAAGCTCTGCTCGACCTCGCTCGTCGAGCGCAGCGCACCGCGCTGATGGCGGCGCACTACGAGGACCTGCGCGCCATCCTCGGCTCGTGGCGCTGGTTCCACCGCTGGGTGGCGCTCTTCATGGTGCTCGTGGTCGGCGTCCACGTCTGGGCGG
>JBEBCR010000305.1:0-3846 GCA_041157565.1 Planctomycetota bacterium
CCTTGAAGCTGTCGAGCGCCTCCGGCGCCCACAGCTGCAACTGGCGGATGGCCGCGCCGCTCACCGAGTACGAGCAGCGGAAGTCGCCCTTGGTCTCCTCGACGAGCTGGCGCACCAGCGTGTTCATCGGGATGTAGGACTTCTGCGCCACGCGCCTGACGATGCGCTCGTTCTCGGGATCGTCGAAGTAGTGCTCGCTCGCGCCGATGTCGAAGAACGTGTAGCGCCGCAGCCGGAAGGGCTGGTGCACCTGGAAGTAGAAGCTGACGGCCGTCACGACGGCACCCCCGCGAGCTCCTCGTAGACGCCGCGCACCAGTTCGGCCGGCCGCTCCCAGCCCATGCGGCGCACCTCCTCGCGGCCCTCGTCGCGCAGGGTGCGCGACAACGCCGGGTAGCGCAGCAGCGCCAGGATCTTGTTGGCCGTCTCCTGCACGTCCCAGAAGTCGACCTTGAGCGCGTTCTTCAGCACCTCGGACACGCCCGACTGGCGCGACAGCACCACCGGCACGTCCTGCGCCATGGCCTCGAGCGGCGAGATGCCGAACGGCTCCGACACCGACGGCATGACGTAGATGTCCGCCATCGAGTACATGCGCTCGACCTCCTTGCCGCGCAGGAAGCCCGTGAAGTGCACGTTGCGCGACAAGCCCAGGCGCGCGGCGCGCTCGATCATCGCCGGCAGCATGTCGCCGCTGCCCGACATGACGAACTTGACGCGCGGCTCGACCTTGGCGACGCGCGCCGCCGTCTCGAGGAAGTAGTCGGGGCCCTTCTGGAAGGTGACGCGGCCGAGGAACAGCACGATGGGCTCGGGGATCGCCTTCGCCGACGCGCGCTCGCCGCGCCGCGGATCGCCCTCCAGCCCGTTGTGCACCACGCGGATCTTCGCCGGGTCGATGACGTAGCGCGCGCGCACGACGCGCGCCGTGTAGTGGCTGACGCACACGACGCGGTCGGCGCCCTCCATGCCGAGGCGCTCGAGTTCGCGCACCTGCGGGTTGACCGCCTCGCCGCTCCGGTCGTACTCGCAGGCGTGCACGTGCAGGACCAGCGGCTTGCCGGAGGCGCGCGCGGCGGCGAGCCCGGCCGGCACCGCCATCCAGTCGTGCGCGTGGACCACGTCGTGCTCGCGCGTGCGGGCGATCTCGGCCACCGAGGCGGCGTAGCGCCCGACCTCGGCCATCAGGTCGCGGCCGTAGCTGCCGCTGAACTCCAGCGTGCGGCGCGGTCCTTGCGCGGGCGAGGGCGCCGCCGGCGCGTCCAGCGGCACGATGCGGGCGCGCACGCGCGCGCCGCGTCCCGAGAGCGCCTCGACGCGCTCGGCGTGCTCGCGCAACCGCTCGTCGTAGCTCGCGGGCGTCAGGTACGGCGTCAGCAGCGAGTCGATCGCGACCAGCTCCAGCGAGCGGCGCACGCGCCAGGCGCGCTCGTCGTCCTCGGGGCCCAGCGCCGGGTCCCACTCCTCCTCGACGAGGCGCGCGCCCGCGCCCGTCCGCGCCGGCGCCTCGTCGACCTCGACCTGGTTGGCGCCGACGATCTCGGCGAGTTGCCGCGCGTCCTCGTCGCCGCGCGCGCGCGGCACGACGAAGACGACGTCGACCCCCTGCTTCGACAAGCCGCGCGTCAAGCCGTGGCACGCGGTCCCCAACCCGCCCGAGATGTGCGGAGGGAACTCCCAGCCCAGCATGAGCACCTTCATCAGCGCAGGTCCGCGAGGAGCTTGTAGGCGCGCAGCACCTCGGCGGTGCTCCACGCCTGCGCGATGGTCCCGCCGGGGCGGTGCGGCGGATCGCCGTCGAAGACCTCGGACAGGTGGCACAGCCCGGCCTTGTCCATGTGCTCGCCGAGACCGTCGAGCAGCGAACGCAGCCATGCACGCGTCTGCACGTCGGGGCCGTGCGCGCGCAGCGCCGCCTCGACGAAGAACCCGAGCAGCCACGGCCAGGCGGTGCCCTGGTGGTAGGCCTCGTCGCGCCGGCGCGGATCGCCGTGGTAGCGGCCCTTGTAGTCCTTCTCCTCGGGGCCGAGCGTGCGCAGGCCGCACGGCACGAGCAGGTGGCGCCGCGCGCAGTCGACGACCCTGGCGCGCTGCTCGGTGGAGAGCGGGCTCCACTCCAGCGCGGCCGCCAGCACCATGTTCGGCCGCATCGAGCGGTCGGCGACGCCGTCCTTCCAGCGGTCGGCGAGCCACGGCTCCTCGTCGAGCACGAAGCGCTCGAGGAAGGCCGCGTGCGCGTCGCGCTTCCTCGCGCCCCACGCCCGCGCCGCCGCTTCGGAGCCCACGGCGCGGTGCAGGTACTCGAGGTAGGCGAGCAGGAAGCACCACAGCGCCTCGATCTCCACCGCGCAGCCGTCGCGCGGCGTCACTGGACCGTCGGGCGTCTCGGCGTCCATCCACGTGGCGTTCAGGTGCCCGCCGCCGGCGACGATCAGCCCCGACTCGTCGGCGCGGATGCCGAGGTCGGTGCCTTCGCGGTAGCGCTCGGCGATCTGCTCGAGCGCGGGCAGGAAGCGCGCGGCCACCTCGCGCGTCGGCGCGCCCGCCTGCTCGAGGAGCCGCACGGCGCGCGCGAACCACAGGCTGGCGTCGACGCTGTTGTAGGCCGAGTCCTCCTGGCCGAGGCCGAAGATGTTGGGCAGCAGGCCGCGGCGCAGGTACTTGAGCGAGCCCTGCAGGACCTCGCGGCACTGGTCGATGCGCCCGCGCGCGAGCGTCAGGCCCGGCAGCGACAAGTACGTGTCGCGGCCCCACTCGAGGAACCACGGCCAACCCGCGACGACGCCGAGCCGTCCATGCTCGTCGCGGTGCAGGAAGTCGTCGGCGGTCAAGGCGAGCGTGTCGCGGACTCCGCCCTGCCACGACTCGAAGCGCTCGAGGCGCTCGCGCTCCTCGCGCTCGAACAGGGCCGCCGGATCCTCGACCGGCCCGTCGATCGAGGCGGCGACGCAGACGGCGGCGCCCTCGGAGAGCTCGAACTCGTGCCAACCCGGCGACCAGTTGTCCTCGTGGCCGTCGTAGCCGCGCGCGATGTCCGCGCCCAGCTCGATGCCGCGGTACCACACGGGATCGCACTCGAAGCTCGCCTCGCCGCTGGTCGACAAGTCGAGCGCGGGCAGCGACTCGTACGGCCGCAGCCGCACGCCATGCGCTGTGCGCTGGACCTTGGGATCGAGCGCGATGTTCTCGACCGTGAGGGCGTCTGCCTCGCGGAAGGGCAGCAGCGCCTTGACGCGCAGCTTGAGCGGCCCGGTCAGGCCGCTCGCGCGCCACCGCACCACGACGGCGCGGCGCGAGCGGGCCATGAGCAGCTCGCGCTCGATCTTCGCCATGCCCAGCAGGAAGGTCCACTTGGGCCACGGCGCGAGTTCGAAGCGCTCGAGCGACAGGTGGCCGTGCGGCGCGAACACGCCCTTGTAGCGCGCCACCGACAGCGGGAAGGAGCGTCCGGAGCCGTGCACGCTGTCGTCGAAGCGCGACAACCACACGTGGCGCTTGGCCGATCCCGGTCGCGGCCCGGCGAGCAGCGCGTGGTAGCGCCGCGTGGGGCACAAGAGCACCGTCGACGAGGCGTAGCCGCCGCGCCCATCCGTCTCGAGCCACTCGCGCGTGACCGAGCGCTCGAGCTGCAGCAGCTCGGCGCGTTCGATGCGCACGAGCGCGCGTTCCCTCAGAGTGGCTGGACCCATGGCGGCGCGCGAATTCTAGGGGCGACGCGCTCGGCAACGCGACCAGCACTAGTGCTTGGTGCGCGGTCGTGGATCGAAGCGGGGAACAAGCGTAGGAAGCAGTCGCACGCAGGGCGCAGGACAGTGCGGATTCATGGCGTCCAATCCATCTCGGGCG
>JBEBCR010000306.1:0-3496 GCA_041157565.1 Planctomycetota bacterium
GGGGGAGGATACGCAGGCGGAGGGGCGCGTTGGATGCTGGCCCACGTGATTGTGCGCGACTTGGTCGGGCGCCGCTCCCTTCAAGGTCCGCCGAGCGTTCTTGGGTCGATGCGTGGCCTCGGCGCGCGGCCGGGCCTCGCCTTGGCGTCGGGGGCGCCTGCACCCGTCCGCTGGTCGCCCGCGAAGGGCCAGCGGAGCTCCAGGTGCGGCAGGCGGCTCGCAAGTCCGCGTCGGGTGGCGTCGCGGCGACCGAGCATGCGCCGCGGCGTGCCGCGCGGCGGCGCAAGCGCGTTCGGAGGTCCCGGGCGGCGGCTCCATCGTCGCGACTCTCCAAGGCCTTGCCTGCGCCGCTGGCGGGCCCGCGCCTGGTGCCCGCGCCCGCGTGCCACGCGGCGCCGCGCGCCTGCGCCAGAACGCCGAACGCGCTCGCCCCTGCAGCACGCACAGCGGAATTTCATGGCCGGGCGCGCGAAGCCTGTGCCGCGCGCGCGCACAATCATCGGGACCAGCATCCCCGCGCATGCACCCCACCCCCTCCGCCGCCGACTGGCACGCCCTCCTCGTGCCCTGGTTCCGCTCCGCGCGCCGCGACCTCCCTTGGCGCCGCACGCGCGATCCGTACCGCGTGTGGATCAGCGAGGCGATGCTGCAGCAGACCCGCGTCGAGGCGGTCGTGGGGCACTACGAGCGGTTCCTGCTGCGCTTTCCCACGGTGCACGCGCTGGCCGACGCGCCCGTCGAGGCGGTGCTCGAGGCGTGGAGCGGGCTCGGGTACTACCGGCGGGCGCGGGCGCTGCACGAGACGGCGCGCGAGGTGGTGGCGCGCCACGGCGGGGCGTTCCCGCGCACGGCGGAGGAGTTGCAGGCCCTGCGCGGGATCGGGCCGTACACCGCCGGCGCGGTGGCGAGCATCGCGCACGGGTCGGCCGACGCGCTGGTCGACGGCAACGTCGAGCGCGTGTTGGCCCGGTGGATGGATTGGCCGGTGGCGCGCGGCTCGGCGGAGCTCAAGCGGCGCAGCTGGGAGGCGGCGCGCGCCTTGGCGCCGTCGGGCGACGCGGGCGAGTGGAACCAGGCGCTGATGGAGCTCGGGGCGCTCGTGTGCACGCCGCGCCAGCCCAAGTGCGACGGCTGCCCGGTGCGCGAGCCGTGCCGCGCGCGCGCGGCGGGGCGCGCGGCGGCTCTGCCGCTCGCCAAGCCCAAGCCGGCGACGATCGAGGTCGAGCTGGTCGTGCACCTCGTCGAGGACTCCGGCCGGGTGCTCGTGCGGCGGCGCGCGTCGAGCGGTCGGATGGCGTCGCTGATCGAGTTCCCGACGACCGAGGAGCGCCCGGGCGGCGTGCTGTGGCCGACGCGGAGCGGGCTGGAACTGGCCGAGGACGAGGAGCTGGCGCGCTTCGGGCACGCCATCACCAACCACCGCATCCGCGCGCGGGTGGCGCGGGCGCGGCTCGTGGGCGAGCCGGCCCCGGTCGGAGACGACGGCGAGTGGGCGTGGGTGGCGCGGGACGAGGTGGGGCGGCTGGCCTTGACGGGCATGGCCCGCAAGGTCGTGGCGCGGTGCCTCCGTTGATCCATCGCGCCGCGCATGGCACAAGGGTCGCGGAGGCGACCCTGAACCCCCAACGACCCAGCGCTGCCGGCATCAGCTTCGTGGTGCCCGCCTACAACGAACAAGACGGCATCGCCGGCGTCGTCGAGCGACTGTGCGCCCTGCGCCTCGGCTCGCCGCTGGAGATCCTCGTGGTCGACGACGGCTCGGTCGATGGCACGGCCAAGGTGCTCGAGGGTCTGGTCGCCAAGCATCCCGAGTTGACGGTCGTGCGGCACCAGCGCAATCGCGGCTACGGGGCGGCGCTGAAGACGGGCTTCGCGCGCGCGCGCCACGAGGTGGTGGTGATCACCGACGCCGACGGCACCTACCCCGAGGACATGATCGGCGCGCTGGTGAGGAAGATCGACGAAGGCGCCGACATGGCGGTCGGCTCGCGCACGGGCGCGGAGGTGCACATCCCGCTCGTGCGCCGTCCGGCCAAGGCCTTCCTGCGGCACCTGGCGAGCTACCTCGCCGGCACGGAGATCCCCGACCTCAACTCGGGCCTGCGCGCGTTCCGCCGCGAGCTCGTGCTGCGGTACCGGCCGATCCTGCCGCAGGGCTTCTCGTTCACCACGACGATCACGCTGGCGGCGCTGACGAACGACCACGTCGTCGAGTACGTGCCGATCAACTACCACAAGCGCTCGGGGCGCTCGAAGATCCGGCCGATCCGCGACACCTTGGGCTTCACGCAGCTGATCGTGCGCACGGTCCTGTACTTCAACCCGCTCAAGGTCATCTATCCGGTGGCGGGCTTCGTGCTGGCGCTGCTTCTAGCGTCGCTCGCCTACGACATCTTCGCCGTGTCGCCGCCGAACCTGTCGGACAAGACGACGCTGCTCTTCATCGCCATGATGTTCATCCTATCGGTCGGCCTCGTGGCGGACCTGATCGACAAGCGCACTCGACTCTAGGGGCGCGCCGGGCGTGGAGCGCGGCGTCGCGCGAACAAGGCGCGGCTCGGCCGCGGATCAGCCGAGGCTCGCGCGCAGCAGGCGGCGCAGGAAGTGCTCGAGCTCGAGCTGCGAGGTCGTCTCGGGACGCACGCGGCCGCCGATGCTGCGCGCGCACGCGCGGCCGAGGCGGTCGATCGTCATGGGGACCTCCAACCGACGCGCGCCGATGCCGTCGACCTCGACGCGCAGGCGGGCCCCGTCGCAGCGCAGGTCGAGGCGCCCCTCGCGGCCATCCTGGTCGCGCAGGCGGTAGGCGACGCCGCCCTCGACGGGGGCGTCGAGCGACAAGCAGCCGGCGACGATCACGGCCTGGTCGCCCGTGATGGCGACGGGGCCGCAGACGAGGTTCAGGTCGCGCAGGCGGCGCAGCAAGGTGCGGGCCTTGTCCGACGGCAAGGCGTGGGCGGCGACTTCGATCATGGTGTACTGCTCCGAGTCGGTCGCGCGGCCGGGCACGGCGGGTCGGAAGGACCCGCGGGCGTCCAAGGTCGTGGCGCGACCATGGCTGTGGTCCTTCGGCAGAAGCTCGAGGAAAGTTGACTCGGGCCGTTCGCGGCCGGTTGAATCGCGGTCCATGGCGGGTGGGGAGCGGCGCGGGTGGTGTGCGGGAAAGGCCACCGGTCCGGCCGTGGAGAAGCTCTTGGGCCGTAGTTCAGCACGGTTCCAGCCGCAGCGGGTGAAGGACTTGCGAGGAAATCGCAAATGAACGAGCGCCCGCCGCCCCAAGTCCCTGCGGCAGCACAGGTCGCGCCCGGCGCGGCGCGGGCCGAGGCGGGTGGTGCCGAGAACGGGTCGACCGAGGGCGTCGGCGCGCGGTCCACGCCACTGGGCCTCTTGCTGCGGCTCTGCGTGTCCTTCCTGGCGGCCGCCGCCGTGCTCGTGCCGCTCTTTTGGTGGGGTGGCGTCGATGCGGAGACGATCCGCTCGACCTGGGCGCGGCTCT
>JBEBCR010000307.1:0-10026 GCA_041157565.1 Planctomycetota bacterium
CGAGCGCAAGCAGGACCTCGAGACGCAGGTCGAGCAGGTGCGCGGCGAGACGGCGCGACTGATGGGCTTCGCGCGCACGCTGGCCTTCCTCGCCACGCCGCCCGCGCGCGGCACGCAGCGCTTCGACATCGGCGAGGTGCTGAAGGTCTACGTCGCCGGGCTCGCCAAGCAGGGTCCGGACGCGCCGCGACTGCTGTTCCGCAGCGCGGGACCGGTCGAGGTGCTGAGCGACCGTGGCTTGCTGGGCGTCGTGTTCGACGCGCTGCTCTTCGTCGCGCGCGAATGCTCGTCGCGCGGAGTCGTGGTGCGCGCGCAGGTGCTCGCGCCCGTCGACGGACGCGTGGCGGTCGAGATCGAGTTCCCCGCCGGGCCGCTCGATGGGCGCACCGTGGAGCACATCTTCACGCCCTACGCCCTGCGCCGCGTGCTGCCGAACCTCGGCCCCAACGCGCTGGCGGCTGCGCAGGCGATCGTCGTGGGCCAAGGCGGCGACCTGACGCTGGGCTTCCTCGAGAAGGGCCGCGCCTTGTGGCGGCTCGAGTTGCCCGTCGCCGACGCGTGAGCCTCCTGGTCGTCGGAGCGGGAGGGTTCCTCGGCCGCGCCGTGGCGCGCGCGGCCCTCGCGCGCGGCGAGCGCGTGCACGCCTGGACGCGCGACCCCGCAGGCCTGCCGCGCCAGGTCGCCTCGACGCGCGTCGACCTGCTGCGCGACGACGCGCCCCCGATCCCCGACGACGCGCGCGCCATCGTGCTGCTCTCCGGCCACGCCGTGCCTGGCGCCGACGATGGCGAGCGCCTGGCGCGGGAGAGCGTCCAGATGTGCGCGCGGGTGGTCGAACGCGCGCGACGCTCCGACCAGAGGCGCCTCGTGTACGCGTCGAGCAGCCACGTCTACGCGCCCTCGTTCGAGCCGCACGCCGAGGACGAGGCTCCCGCGCCCGCGAACGCCTACGGGGCCGGCAAGCTCGCCTGCGAACGCGCATGCCTCGAGGCGCGAGGCGAGGTCGTGCTCGCGCGCCTGTTCGGTTCGTGCGGGCCCGGGTTGCCGCGCGGCTTGATGCTGAGCGACGCGCTGGAGGCGGCCGTCGCCGCCTTGCGATCCGAACCCGGCGGCGCGGCGCGGGTGCGCATGCGCGGCCCCGACTCCTGGCGCGACCTCCTGGCGCTGGAGGACGCGGCCGAGGCGCTGCTCGCCTGCGCGCTGCACCCCGCGCCGCTCTCGGGCGCGGTGCACCTGGCCGGCGGCCGTCGCCGGCGCTCCAGCGAACTGGTCGCGACCATGCTGGGCGCGCTGCCGCGCGGGGTCGAGGTCGAATGGCCGGCGGGCGAAGGCCCGTCGGCGCTGGCCGTGGCGCGGCGACTGGCGGACGAGGTGGGTTGGACGCCGCGCATGGACGTGGACGCGTCCCTGCGCGCCATGGCGACGGCGGCTTGGAGCTTGCGGGACGAGGCCGGCTAGGCCATCGTCCAAGTCCCACGATGGCACGCACGGCTCTGATCACGGGCATCACCGGACAGGACGGCAGCTACCTCGCGGAGTTCCTGCTCGACGCGGGCTACCGCGTGCACGGACTCGTGCGGCGCTCGTCGAGCGAGAGCACCGGCCGCATCTCCCACCTCCTGGCGGCGAGGCGCGTCGAACTGCACCACGGCGACCTGTCGGACGCGGGCGGATTGCGCGAGCTGATCGACCGCGTCGAGCCCGACGAACTGTACAACCTCGCGGCGCAGAGCCACGTCAAGGTCAGCTTCGACCAGCCCGAATACACGGTGGACGTGACGGGGCTCGGCGTCGTGCGCCTGCTCGAGGCGCTGCGCGCGCGCCAGCGGGCTGGTTGCAAGCCCACGCGCTTCTACCAGGCTGGTTCGAGCGAGATGTACGGCTCGGCGCCCTCGCCGCAGGACGAGGCCACGCCGTTCCACCCGCGCTCGCCCTACGCCTGCGCCAAGGTCTACGCGCACCACCAGGTCGTCAACCACCGCGAGAGCCACGGCCTGTTCGCCAGCAACGGCATCCTCTTCAACCACGAGAGTCCGCGGCGCGGCGAGGCCTTCGTCACGCGCAAGATCACGCGCGCGGCCACGCGCATCAAGCTCGGCCTGCAGGAGAAGCTGCAACTCGGCAACCTCGACGTCGCGCGCGACTGGGGCTACGCCGGCGACTACGTGCGCGCCATGTGGCTCATGCTCCAGCGGGACGAGCCCGGCGACTGGTGCATCTGCACCGGACGCGCGGCCACGCTGCGCGAGTTCCTCGAGCTGGCCTTCGGCCGCCTGGACCTCGACTGGCGCGAGCACGTCGTCGTCGACCCCGCGCTGCTGCGCCCCGCCGACGTGCACCACCTGCGCGGCGACGCCTCCAAGGCGCGGCGCGACCTGGGCTGGAGCCCGACCACGAGCCTCGAGGCGCTGGTGGCGCTGATGGTCGACGCCGACCTGGAGCTGGCCCGGCGCGAAGAGGTCTCGCGCCTGGCGGCTGGACGCTAGCCCGTTCCGTGCGGGGCGCTGGTCCCGCACGCCGCCTGCGACCCGCCCGCGCCATTTAATTGCGACTTCCTTTTGAGTCCGGCCCCCGGCCGCGCCCGACAGATCCCCTGCCGAGCCCTTGGGCAGATGGGCGGCGGCACGGAGGCACATGCGAGAGAACGAGGGCTCCGTCGCGCCGGGCAGCGCGACGCGCTGGATTTGTGGTGCATTGCTGGCGGTCGTGGCTGGTTGCGGCGGCGGTGGAACGACCCCCGCGCCGAATCCGCCCGGTCCGACCGACGACGACCCGACCTTGGCGCAGTTGGCGCTGCCGGGCGGCGTCGTGGCGAAGCTCGAGGTGCAGGTGGGCACGCTGCCCATGATCCAGGTGCGCGCGGTGGTGCCGGTTCCGCGCGAGACGCTGCGGCGCGGGGCGCAGAACCGGCCGTTCCGCCTGCGCGATTCGCACGGAGTGCTGGCGCCCACGCAAGTCGAGGTGGTGGCGCAGCGCGCGCTCGACCTCGACGGCGCGGACGCGGTCGAGGTGACCGCGCTGGTGGAGCCGCCGCTCGGCGCCCAGCCCGGCGATCGCGTGCAGTACGACCTGGTGTGGCAGGACACGCCCCACGAGTCCTTCATGGCCCCGCTCGACGGCGAGGACCTCGCCGGCGTGCGCGGCGGGATCCTGCTGCGCGCGCGCGACGCGCACGGGCACATCTACGAGGCGGACGTGACCAAGCCGCTGCGCGAGGGCGGGCCAGGGTGGCGAGTCGAAGCCGATGGACGCATCTGGCGGCGCGATCGCGTGCACACGACCATGGAGCCCGTGGTCGTCGTCGGCGGCGCGACGCCCACCTTGCCGCACCTCTTCGGCGTGCACGCCTTCGTGACGCAGCACGCCTGGACCTCGGCCGTGCGCCTCGACCTGCACGTGCACAACGCCTTCACCGGGCGCGACGCGAACGACGCCTCCGACGACGCGCTCGGCGACATCGTGTTCGAGGGGCTCGATCTCGTGCTGCCGGCGGGCTGGCGCGCCATCCCGTGCTTCGTCGATCCGCAACTGGGCACGACGTCGGTCTCGGGCGACAGCGCCACCCTGCCGATCGTGAAGGACCTGCCGGGCGACGACCTGCACTTGCTGCCGCAGCTTTCGCGCTTCCAGCGGCGCTTCGTGCTGGCGCCGCTCGACGAGCTGGACGTGGCGCAGGCCTTGGCCGCGGAGGAAGGGCTGGCCTTCGCCGTGCCTGGACCCGGGCTGTTCTCGTGGTGGAACCCCGACACCGCGCGCTGGTGGCCGCAGAAGACGACCTTCCCCGATTGGGGCGAGGCGATCAACCTGCAGTTGCGCCAGTCGCTCGCCGGCGAGCACGCCGCGCTCGTGGCGCAGGTCGCCGCCGGCGCCGCCAGCCCGGGCGGCTACCCGATCCAGACCGGCGCGCTGGGCTGGGCCCATCCCTTCGGCACCGCCTACGGCGGCATGACCGGCGGCGACGAGATCTACCTGTGGGACGGCGTCGACCTGGCGGCCGCGCGCAGCCGGGAAGGCGTGCGCACGGCGATGCTGCGCATGCGCCTGTACGTCGATCGGCAGCCGAACGTGCTGTTCGAGCTCGACGGCGATCCGATGCGCGTCGAAGGCTGGACCGCGCAGGGCGCGACTGGACCGGTGCTGCCGGTGTGGTGGTTCAACGGCCCGCTCCTGTGGGTGGCCGATCCCTTCGGCTACCAGTCCGCCGACCAGTCGCAATCGCAGCTGGCCTCCTCGACCGGACGGATGGCGCCCTACGCCGCGACGCTGCGCGGCTACGAGCCCATCGACTACCAGCACTTCGTGCGGCACACGCGCACGCTGAAGACCTTGTGCTGGATCGCCAACGATCCGCTGGCGCGCCTCGAGCTGGAGGCGCAGGCCGAGGGCTGGCGCCTCTCCTACCCGCTCGCGCCGCAGAACGGCGGAGGGGCCGCCATCGAGACCGGCTACCTCGCCGACCGCCGCCACGTGGACGCCAACCCGGGCGACGGCGTCGACTTCGGACGCGGCGAAGGCTGGGGCGTCGACACGCTCGTCGCCTGGCACGCGCTGGCTCCGAACGAGCGTCGCGACGCGATCCGGCCGTTCTTCGCGCTGGTGGCGCAACTGCTCCACGACGGGCAGGTCGACTGCACCGGCTCGATCATGGCCCAGCCGGCCTCGAACATGTTCGGCGGCCAGCACCGCGTGCGCACGCAGACGGAGACGGCCATCGTCGAGCACGCGCTGCTTGGCATGCGCGAATCGGCGCTGGCGCGCGACGACGCGGCGGCCGCCGCGCTGGTGTCGCTGGTGCTGGAGCGCTCGTACTACTCGACCATCGGCCCCACCGTGTGGCGCGCCGACCGCCATGGTCCGCTGTTCAAGGTGGCGGTCGGGCCCTACGACGACGACCAAGCCTCGTACTGCGGCTGGGTGCCGCCCGGCGGCGAGACCACGGAGATCGACGACTACCTGTCCCCGTCGAGCTTCGCGCACGCCTGGCGCGAGACGGGCGACGAGGTGTTCCTCGACAAGGCCGCCGAGCTGTTCCAGTGGAGCGAGGTCTCGCAGGTGCTCGACGCGCCGCTGTCGAACTGGCGCAACCGCCTCGCCCTGCAGCGACTGGCCCAGGACCTCCTCGCGCAGTGAGCGCGCGCGTCGCTCAGAAGCAGAACGGCACGCGCAGCGAGTCGGACAAGTTGAAGCCGGCCCCGCCACCGGCGGGGTTGCGGTACCAGTTCTGGAAGTACCAGGTCTCGCCGGCGTCGATCTGGGTGCCGACGAGGTTCACCTGCACGGCGGAGTCGCCGAAGATGCTGGCGTTGCCCACCGGCAGGCGCGTGATCGGGTTGCCGATGCAGCGGAAGCCGTTGCCGAAGACGGTGAAGGTCGTCGTCGGACCGTAGAAGAAGATGTTGGCGGCGCCCGGCGGCAGTCCGCTCGCCACGATGGTGAAGTTGTTCTGCGAGCGCACCGTGGAGCCGGACCAACTCATGGTCGCGCCCGGACCGACGGAGTTGGGCGAGGTGCTGCAGTCGTTGGTCGGCGGCAAGCAGGGCGGATAGGGATCCCAGCCGTTCAAGGTCGTGGGGTTGGCGCCGATGGGATCGAGCCATTGGGCCAGCGCGTTGCTGGTCCAGAAGCGGTCGAAGCGTCCGAACCAGGCGGTCTGCCCGGTGCACACGAAGGCGTCGACGCAGCAAGCGGGTCCCTTGACGCGCCCGTTCTGGTCGAAGAGCGGCCCGCCCGAGCTGCCGCCCTCGAGCGTGCCCGCGTTCCATTGCACGCGCCACAAGTTCGCCTCCGTGGCCGTGCCGTTGTTGTCGATGGAGATCTTCTTCGGGCCGCCGCTCGGGTGGCCCATGGCGAAGGCGACGGTCGAGTTGCCCGTGCTGCGCGTCCAGCCCGCCATGTAGGGCTCGTGCGTCGCGGGCGGCAGCGCGTTCATGCGCAGCAGTCGGCAATCGTAGGTCGAGTTGGTCGCGAGCAGGGTGCAGCCCGAGGAGCTGTACGAGGTCGGCGCGGAGCCGGTCGCGCAGCCGCTGGTCTGGTAGCGGAACAGGAACACGGTGCTGGCCGTCTGGCCGCAGTGGTCCGCCGTCAGGACGTACGGGATGTTGTTGTTGGCCGTGTTGTTGAGCAACGCGCCCGAGCACAAGGCTCCGCCGGAGAGGGTGCGCATGGTGGCGCGCTTCTGCGTCGGATACGGATCGCCCTGCGGGCAGTTGACGTCGATCAAGCAGGCGCCGAGGTTCTCCCCTGGCGCATGGAGGCCCACGCGACCTTCCATCAAGCCCAGGACGTCGCGGTAGTCGTGGACGACGGCCGACAGTTCCACGACCGGTTCGCCGGCGCCGGCGGGCAGGTCGAGCTCGAGCACCAGCGACTCGCCGCCGAAGGGCTCGAACACGAAGCCGCCGTCGTCGTGCCTGTTCGCGCGCGTGTACGCGCCGAGGATCTGCTCGCGATCCTCGTGGTAGACGTACAGCTCGGCCCCCTCGGGCAGTTCGAAGCGCGCGAACTCGACCGCCAGCGACTTGGCCCCCGGCGAGGCGAGGCGCAGGCGCCACGCGCGCCGCCCCGATCCCAGGTCGGTCCACGCGCCATCGGAAAGATCCGCCTGCACCGGCACGATCGCGCCGTAGCGCAGCGGCTTGTGGTTGCGCGCGGCGTCCTCGGCGAGGAACGCCGCCACGTCCGGCGCCGGAACCACGAGCGCGGGCACGACGCCGGGCAAGGGACGCTGCAGGCCGGCGGGCAGTCCGCCTTGCGAGACCTGGGCGTGGATCTCCTCGATGGCGCAGCAGGCGAAGAGGACGAGGAGCGGGAAGCGCAGCATGCGGCCAGTGTACACCGCCCCTGGCAGGCCGCCGCGGGAGGTAGGCCCCGGCGGATGCGGATGCGGCTCAGGGGCCGGGGTGGTCCTGCGCCAGCCGCTGCAAGGCGAGGGTGTTGTGCCAGTTCTGGAGCGGCTGCTGCAGCACGGCGCGCCAGTCGCTCCAGCCGTGCAGACGGGCGACCTTGGCGAGGAAGCTCGCGTCCCCCGTCGCGCGCCAGCCGTGCGCGAAGCTGGAATCCGACTGGTAGGTGTCGACGTCCGGCGAGGCCCCGTCGGGGGGGATCCAGCCGCACCAACCCGCCACCGCCTCGTGGTACGGCCCGACGGCGACCTTGACCAGCGGACCTCCGAGGCTCTCGCTCCAGGCGGGAGCGACGATGGTCGAGCCGAAGGACCGGCGCAGCACCGCCTCGACGCGCTGCGCCTCGCAGGGCGACGCGCCCCGGAGCGCCTGCATGCGCATCCCGAGCAGCGCATGCTCGACGATCGCCGTCTCCGTCTGCGTGCGCACGCGGTAGTTCCCGCCGAAGCAGCTCAAGGAAGGCCAGGCCATCAGCGAACCATCGCAGCTCGACTGTCCCTCGGCCACGAGACGCGAGAAGCGTTCGAAGAAGGGCAGGTAGCGCTCGCGCAGCCGCGGCGTTGCGATGGCGTGCCAAGCCACGAGCGCGTCCAATCCCCAACCCTCGCCACGTCCGATGCCCATCCCCTGGGCCGGGCGCGCGTCGACGTGCCGTCTCTCGTGCAGGAAGCCGGTCTCGATCGCCTCGCCCCAGCTGGTCTGCGGCAGTTCGGGGAACGAGAAGCGCCAGCTCTCGGCCTGCGACTCGAGCTCCAGCCGCGCCAAGGGGTCGTTGGCGAGCCAGACCAGCGTCTTGGCGCTGCGCACGTGGCGCACGAGGTGCTGGTAGTCGATGGGCATGTAGGCGCGCAGCGCCGCGTCGTAGGGCGCGACGCGTCCCTGCGCCGTCGCGAGTTCGTATTGCGACTGGTCCGCCGAGAGGAGTCCCCACGGATCCGCCTTCGCGAGCAAGGGGCCGTTGAACCACCACACGGGGAAGTAGGCGCCGCTCGGACCCGCCTCCACCCAGTCTTCGACCGCCGAGGGACGCCCGCGCGCTTCGTACATGACGTTCGGCTGGCGGCAGGCGTACATGCGCAGCCGCAGCTGCGCGGCGCGCACTCCGGCCACCGCGCCGGCTGCGGCGACGTCGACGCCGTCCCACAGCCACACCTCGTCGCCGCCCGACATGCCGCCGTAGGTCGAGCCCCATGGATGCGCCCAGCCGAGGACGCCGCTCGCGATGGGATAGCCGGTCGGGCTCGGCAGGCCGGCGGCGACGAGGGCGGCGAGCGCGGCGTGCTCGTTCGCGAGCGACGAGCGCAGGCTCGCGACCACGCTCCCGTCCCAGCGCGGCAAGGGCACGTGCTGCGGCCAGTAGTGGGGCGTCGTCGCGTTCCACCACGAAAAGCCCTCGAAGCCGGAGCTCGTGGCGCCCTGCGCGACGAACCCAAGGCCGTCCTCGGCCGCGATCGACTCGGCCAACGCGCGCTCGCTCGCGGGCGCCAGCACGAAGCGTCGCTGGAAGCGCGACAGCTGCGGCAGCACGTGCAGCTTCCCCGCGGGCAGCGCCAGGACGACCGGCTGCACGTGCTCGCCCGCGGAGTCGAAGGCCGCGCCTAGGAACGGGTCCGCGTGCGTGGCCACGGCGATCCACCCGGCGGGCAGCACCAGATCGAGCTGCTCGAACACGAGGTCGCCCAGCACGTCGTCGTCGGGATTGGCGGGATCCTCGCCCGCGAAGGCGTCGTGGACCTGGAAGTCGAGCCGCAGCGCGTTCGCGTGCGCGAAGCGCGTCGCGAAGCACTGCACGCCGAAGGAGTGAGCGGAGCCGTCCGGAACCGCGGACTCCGCCACGCAGTGCAATCGATCGACGCGGCGCAGCGGACCGGCGGCGATCGTCTCGAGCGAGGGTCCCGCGAGCCGCAGGTCGGCCAGCAGGTCCGCCTCGAGCCTCCGCCCGATGGCGTCCTGCGCGCGCAGCCTCACGGCGCCGGGCGTCGCCACGAGCGCCTCCACCGCGGGTGGCGCCACGAAGGCGCCCTTCTGCTGGTCGACGCGCGCGAGCTCCCAGACGGCGCGCGCGCCCACCGACGCGCCGGCGGGCCGATGCACCAGCCCCACGACCTCGACCACCGAAGCTCCGTCCGTCTCGCGCGCGTGGTGCGCGACCACGTCGAGCTGCGTCGGCTCGAGCACGCCGTCGGCGCCCTTCAGCGCCAGCGGCAGCCGCGTCGCCTCGCGACGCAGCGTGCCGCGCGGCACGGGCACCGTGGCGCGCAGCAAGAACGGGTCCTCCCTCGGCACGACGACCTCGATGCGCGCCACCGAGTCGCCGAGCCGCGCGAGTTGGAGGAAGGTCGGCACCTCCTCCTGGCCGGGCCCGCAGGGCAACTCGGCCGGACGAACGACCTCGGGTCGCGATGCACCCTGCGCGCCGCCGGTCGCCGGACGCGGAAGGAGGAGCGGGACGAGGACCAGGGCGAAGGCGGGGCGCATGCGAGGAGCATGACTCCCGCCACGCCGCGGCCATGGTCGCACTGTGGCCTAGTTCGCGGACTCGAGGTGCGCAGGCCCGCGGAGCAAGGCCCGCGGCGGGTGCGGGTCTGCGGGCGCTGCGCGGACCCTCTTGCGCGCCGCGAGTGGTCGCCCGTCGCCACCCAGCTCGAGGCGCCCGAGGAAGTCGCGGAGCAGGCGCGAGTGGCCGACCTGCGACGCTCGCGCGCGGCGCGGACTGTGGCGGGCACTCGTGGAGTGCCGTCGTGGAGTGCCGTCGGCCCCGCTGCGCCGCGACTCCGTGGGAGGGGCGTCGGGCGGGGTTGGAGGCGGCGCCCGGAATCGAACCGGGGAATAACGGATTTGCAATCCGTTGCCTTACCACTTGGCTACGCCGCCGATTGGAGGGCTGGAGAGTGTAGCGCAGCCCTCGACGCGGTCAACTTGCTTCGACTGCCCGAGGCTCGCCACTGGAGGAAAAACAACGCCATCCGCGCCGCGCCGCTTGGAAAGCGGGGGGATGAACGGCACGAAAGATCCTAGGCTCTGGCGTCGTCGCGCCGGGGGAATGGCGGAATCGGCAGACGCATCGGACTTAAAATCCGAAGCCTTCGATGGCGTGGGGGTTCGAGCCCCCCTTCCCCCACCA